>DASTON010000210.1:0-3683 GCA_035762525.1 Planctomycetota bacterium
GCAGGGGAAGGATGCGCTCGAGGTGCTTCGGGCGGATGCCCGAGAAGATCTTCACCTGGGAAAGCCCCGTCAGCGCGAACTTGGCCGCCTGGGGCGACAGCGAGTGCACGCGCTCGGCGTCCTCCTTCTTGAAGGAGAACCACGCCTCGCCTTCGCGGCAGCCGCCGCAGTGGACCTTCTGGAAGGCCGCGGGATTGGCGCCCTGCTGCAGCTTGGTCAGGGGGGACGCGAACGTCTGGACCGCCTTCATGCAGACCGGCGTGTAGTTCAGGCCGGCCACCGCGGGAGTCATGAACTCCATGCCCTCGCCGGCGTGGTAGAGAGGACAGCCCTTTTCCTCCGCGACGACGGCGATGATCTTCTTCACGGTGGTTCAGTTCCCCGACGTGGTCGCGGCCGCCCGGGTCCAGGCGGGATCCAGTTCGGAAACGCTCATAACGGAGCCGCTGCGAAGCGCGACGTTGCCGCCCTCGCCGGAGCCGTGATTGCCGGGGCGGTCCGCCGCGATCGGGTCGTTCCGATCCATTCCCCGGAGGGGCAGGGAAGGTCCGCGGTAGTCGATCCGGCCCACCTCGACGACGCCGACCTGGGGGCAGCAGAACCAGCGGGGATCGATCGGGAAGGGCGGGGGGCCGGGCCAGTCCGCGAAGTCGACAAAGAACCGGCGGCCCGTTCCGATCCGGTCCCAGCCCGCCGCATTGGCGGGTTCGGCCGCGATGACCGCCATCCCGACCCGGGAGAGATTCCAGAGGCATTGCTCGCGCCGGTCGACGCGCCGCAGCCCCGCGACGGACACCCCGGCGACCGCGAGGACGGCGATGCCGATGACGACGGCGAGGATGAGACTGCGGCGCTCGGTGCTGGAATTCACGCCGCCCAGTCTACCAGAGGGGGGGATGAGCTTCGAGCTTCTCTGCTCCCGGCTCCCAGCGGGGCTTCGAGCATCACGCATCAAGCGAACAGCGGCGAGCTTCAAGCTTCGACCCGGAAGCTCGCGGCTCGGAGCCTCCCGCCCGAAGCTTGAAGCTCGTGGCCCAGCTGGAAGCTCGCAGCTCGAGGCTGGAGGCTACTTGGCTACGGCAAAGTACTCGTACTCCTTGATCTTCTTCGCTTCCTGCTTCGACGCCTTGCAGGCCTCGAGGATCGCGCGCTGGAGCTGGATGTCGGTCTGGAGATCCATGTAGAAGGCCTTCTGGCGCTCGTCCTGCACGCGCTTGCGCACGAACTCCCGCACCAGCTCGCGCACTTCCTCCTTCGTGGCCCGCGTGCCCAGCGACGCGTGCATCGCGTCGAAGTCGGGATACTTGCGGTAGTCGCCGTAGTCGATCACCGCGAGCGACGCGAACAGCTCCTTGTTCGCCGCGAATTCCTTGGTCACGTAGTCCTCGATCTTCCCGGCGGCGCGCAGCTTCTCGAACTCCGCGTCCTTCCAAAGGTCGCGGTCGGGGAACGTGACCTTGATGTCGGGCTCCACGCCGCCCGTCTCCTTCTTCTCCCTGCCGAACTCGGGGCTGGCCGCCTCGCCCTCCTTCTCGCCGATCCGTTCCTTCTCGACCGTCTTTCCGGAGGGGAGGAACCACTTGGCGGTCGTGATGCGCGCCGCGGCGCCGTACTGCTTGCGGCCCTGCTCGTCGAGGTCGGGTTCGCCGTTCTCGTCCCGGATGAGCAGCTCGTCGAGCTCGATCTCCTTCACCTCCTGGACGCTGCCCTTGCCGAACGTGCGCTCGCCCACGAGCGTCGCCCGCTTGTAATGCTGGAGCGCGCCCGCCAGGATTTCGCTCGCGGAGGCCGAGAACTCGTTCACGAGCAGGACGGTGGGGACGGTCACTTCGAGCCGGTCCGGGGACCGGCGGGCCTTGTAGGTCTGGACGTCGCGGCCGCGCGGCTTCGTCGTCAGGATCACCTGTCCTTCTTCGAGGAACATGCCCGCGATCTGCTCCGCGGACCTGAGGTAGCCGCCGGAGTTGAAGCGGATGTCGAGGACGAGCGCCTTCATCCCCTGGTCCTGGAGCGCCTTGATCTGGGTCTCGATGTTCGACTTCTTGAGCGCGAGCTCGGCCTCCAGGTTGCCGAACGTCGTGTAGTTCACGTAGCCGATGTCGCCCGGGAGCATCTGGGACATCGTCGTTTCGAGCTGGACCTCCTCGCGCTTGATCGTGAACTCCTTCGCCTCCTTCCAGCCGCGGCGGAAGACCTTGATCCTGGCGACGGTGCCCGGCTTGCCCCGGAGTTTGCGGACGAGCTCCTCCTGCTCGCGGTTGGCCGTGTCCTCGCCGTCGACCCACGTGATGATGTCGTTCGAGCGCAGACCGGCGCGATACGCCGGGCCGGAGAAGATCGGCTCGGTGATCGTCAGCCAGAGGACGCCGGCCTGGTTGCGGCGCATCATGACGCGCGCGCCGATCCCGCCGTAATGGCCCTCGAGATCCTCCTTGCGGAGATCGTCGATCATCTTGCGGTTGTAGAACGCGGTGTAAGGGTCGAGGCTGGAGAGCATGCCGCGGGCGCCGGCCTCGATGAGCTTCTTGCGGTCGATCAGCTTCCGGTCGTAGTAGTAGCGTTCGAGCTTGTCGATGATCTCCTCGAGGAGCGCGTACTCGCCGCCCTCGGCCGGCTGCCGCTCCTCGATGCGGCCCCGTTCGCGCACGGCGGCGTCGTACTTCAGCCACGTCCGCGCCTGGCGCCCGTTCTCGCCGGGCTGGGCCGTCATCAACTTCAAATGGGGGCGGACCACTTCGAAGACCTCGGTCGACGCCAGGGCCAGGGCCGCCTCGTCCTTCACGGCGGGGCGGGAGGGCTTTTCGAAGATGTTCCGCAGCTCGCGCCTCGGCTCGACTTTCTCCGAGAGCGCGTACGCTCCGCGGTACAGGTGGACCTTGACCATCTCGTCGTCGGATTCGCCCGCGGCGGTCATGAACCGGCCGTACAGCTTGAACCGGGCGTCCGGGGTCAGGAGCCGGTCCGCCTCGGTCACGATCGAGGCGGCCTGCGCGGCCCGGGCCTTCGCGCCTTCCTGCTTCGAGTCCTTGGCGACCTGGAGCAGCGCCTCGAGTCCCTCGTCGCGCGCTTCGGCGGCGTAGAGCGCCGCGCCCGCCGCGATGCGGACATTGGCGTCGGCCCGCGTGAGTCCCTGGCGGACCGCCTCCAGCGCTTCCTTTCCCGCCTCGCGAAGTTCCCGGACGTCATCCCACAGCGTCGCGCCCTTGTTCAGCTCGATGCGCGCGTAGACCTGGTCGACCTTCGAGGCCGGTTCCTGGGCGGTCGCCCCGAAGGACGCGCCGAGCTTGCCTTCAGGGCTGGCGCTCCACGACGTGAGGGCGGCGGCGAAGACGATTCCGAGCAGGGCGAGACGACGGGGCATGGCGGGCTCCTGAGAATGAGAACTATGGACTGCGGACGAATCTAACCGTAAATTACGCTCGAATCAACACGCGGGAAGGCCGTTTGAAACTCCTCGTCACCGGCGGTTGCGGCTTCATCGGATCCAACTTCATCCGGTGGCTCCTTTCCGCCCGTCCCGATGCAAGTCTTACGAACCTCGACCTCCTGACGTATGCGGGAAACCTCGAAAACCTCGCCGATCTCAAGGATCACCCCCGTTACCGGTTCGTGAAGGGATCCATCACGGACGCGGATCTCGTGGACCGGTTGGCGGACGGCGTGGACGGAATCCTCCATTTCGC
>DASTON010000211.1:0-9650 GCA_035762525.1 Planctomycetota bacterium
CGCGGCGGGCTCGCCGCCCCACATCGGCGGGAGTCCAGGCTCGGGCGGCGGAGGAGGCGACGGGTGCGGCTCGGTGGGCGTGGACCTGCTGCTGCCGGTCCTGGCTCTGCTCGCGCTCCGTCGCCGGAAATCGTGAAGCGACTTCTCGCCTGCGCGCTCGTCGTTCTCGGCGCGGGCTGCAGCCGGTCGAGCGGCTCCGATACCGGCCTCACGTCGGTCCTGCTTTCACCTTCGTCCCATCCTCCGGCGCTCATGGATCTCGGCGGCGGCGCGGCGGCCGATGACGATCCGACGCTCATCCGCGCGCAGGACGGCCAGTACTACCTCGTCTTCATTTCGGACCGGTCTGGAAACATGGACCTGTGGGTCACGAGCAGCGGCAACGGCGTGACGTGGAGCGCGCCGGTCCAGATCACGACCAGCGGGGACGAGGACCTCTATCCGAACCTGCTGCAGACCGCCGACGGGGCCTTCCACCTCGTATGGCACGGGTTCGAAGCTCTGACGACCGGCCAAAGCCATCTCTACTACCGCACGACCGCGACGCCGCTGGCTTGGGGCGCCGCCGAGACGCCGATCACGACGGGCGTCGTCGACGATTGGGACTGCAAGCTGATCCAGGTCGGCGCGTCGGAGCTGCGGGTGTACTTTTCAAGCGCGGAGCGAAGCTCGAATCCGACCTACAACCGTGATATCTACGTCGTCCGGTCCACCGACCTCGGCCAGAACTGGGGTTCCCCCGCAATCAGCGACGCCAGCCACGTCTCGCAATCCGACCGGTATCCCGCGGTGCTCGAATCCGCGCCCGGGCAATTCCGCATGATCTTCCAGAGGCAGGACACCGACGCGCTTCTCGATGCCACGAGCGATCTCTTCGCCGCCGATTCGACGGATGGACTCACTTGGAACGCGCCCGTCCAGATCACGTCCGATCCCTCGGACGCCGTGCCCGACGTGTTTGCGAATTTCTATCGGGCGCCGCTCCTGGATTCGTGGGTGATGAGCTGGACGTCGCCGGCCGGGCTGATCAGCCGGGTGGTCGGCGGCGCTTCCGCCATCGAGTTGTCGCCGATCCTGGGAAGGGGGGGATGGTCGACGCGCGCGGCCGCGACTCAAGGCGGCCTGTCGCTGCTGATCTTCGTCTCCAACGACGCCGGCCCGCCGGCGCGGCTCTACTCGGTCTTGTTGCCGCTCTAGTTCTGTTTTCGCAGCTTGAAGCTTGAAGCTGTGGGCTTGGAGCTTCGAAGCTTGAAGCCCAGCTGGGAGCTTCGGGGCTTGGAGCTCGGAGCTTTCTAACTAGCGCGCCGGTTCCATGCGCCAGATGTTGACGCCCATGCCCCGGTTCGACCGGAAGTAGATGTGCTTCCCGTTCGGATCCCAGACCGGCCGGACGTCCTCGGATCCGTTCGTGGTGAGCTGGGTCGTCTGCGTCCCGTCTGAATTCATCATCCAGATGTCGAAGTTGCTCCGGCCCTTCGCGTCCTTTCCCTGGTCCGACGCGTACGTGATCCTCGTTCCGTCCGGAGACCACGTCGGATCGATGTCCATGCTGTCGCCGAACGTGAGCTGCGTCGGATTGCCGCCGTCGGCGTCCATCATCCAGATCTTGGTGATCGGGATCTCCGTCCACTGTCCCGCGCCCTGCTGGACGCGCCTTCTCAAGTTTCGGTCCGGCACGAGGTACACGATCCGCTTGCCGTCGGCCGACCACCGGCCCGACTCGCCTTCCCGGAGCTGCGTCGGGAGGCCGCCCTCGAGGTTTGACACCCACAGGAGGCTCGGCCGGTCCTTGCTGAAGAACTCCGTGTACACCACGTGGTCCTGCGACGCGTGCGGGTCGAAATACTGGCTCGTCCCCGACGTGATCCGCGTGATCCCGCCCGAGCCGACGGCGCGGGTCCGCCAGATGAGCGGATTGCCGCCGCGCGTCGAAGAGTAGTAGATGAACTGGCCGTCGCGGCTGAACGTCGGGCTCGTGTCGAATCCGGACTTCGAATACGAGAGCCGCGTGATGCCGGTCTGGCCCGCGGTCGTCGTCCACAGGTTGACGACCGTGTTGTACCGCACCGTGTCCTGCCGCGTCGCGGGATCGATCTCCTTCACGGCCTCGGTCTCGCTCAACTCGAAGACGATCCGCGAGGCCGCCGGATCGGGCGAGACGTCGAGCGCGTTGACGAACTTCCGCTCCTCGTTCCGGTAGTTCGTGACGCGCGTGACGCTCTTCACGTTGGGCGACCGCTCGATCTCCTCGACTTCCGCCAGCGCGACGCGCGTGACGACGACGAGCCCGCCGGTCGTCCGGTCGAGCTCCCGGGTCTCGACCGCCCGGACCGTGTCGAGCCGGACGACGATCGACTCCGGGACCGTGGCGTCCTCCTGGTACTCGAAATCCTGGGTCGCGAATCCGTCCTTCGAGACGCGCACGATGAAGGGGAGGGGATTCCCCTGGGCGTCCGCCTTGAATTCCACGGCGACCGAGGCCTTCCCCTTGCCCGCCGGAATGAACGTGCCCGAGGGGCCGGTGGACGAGTAGGAGATGCGGGCGTCCGTGGGATCCGCCATCACGGACAGGAGCTGCGGACCGCCGCATCCGGCCAGCAGGGCGAGGACGGCCACTACAGAGAGGAGTTTCATGGGCGACATGATAGCCATCACCCATAAGAAGAGCGAGAAACGGTGAACCGGAGCTTAACCCTATCCCAGCGGGATCCCAATCCGGCCTCTGTAAGTTACGGGTGGAAGAAGGGGGGAACGCCTATGAAACGCTGCATCAAGACGCGGTACCGGGCGGTGTGGATCTCGGACGTCCACCTGGGATCCAAGGCGTGCCGCATCGAGCCGTTGCTCGAGTTCATCTCCTCGCTCGAGTGCGAGACGCTCTACCTCGTAGGAGACATTATCGACCTCTGGAGCCTCCAGCGCCGGTGGCACTGGCCCCAGTCGCATAACGACTTCGTCCGCAAGGTCTTGAAGCGCGCGAGCAAGGGCGCGCGGGTGATCTTCATCCCGGGCAACCACGACGAGCGGTTCCGAGACTACGACGGGCTCCACTTCGGCGGGGTGGAAATCCAGCGCGAGGCGTTCCACGACCTGGCCGACGGCCGGCGCATGCTCATCCTCCACGGCGACGATTTCGACGCGGTCGTGAAGAACCACAAGATCATCTCGGCGATCGGCGACTGGTTCTACGACCTCATCCTGGGCGTGAACCGGATCTACAACTGGTTCCGGCGCAAGCTGGGGCGGCCGTACTGGTCGCTCGCCGCCTACCTGAAGCGCAAGGTGAAGTACATTTGCGAGTTCGTCAGCAACTACGAGGAATCTCTGGCGCGCTACGCGCGCGAGAAGGGCGCCCAGGTCGTACTGACGGGGCACATCCACCGGCCCGAGATGAAGCAGGTCGGCGACATCCTCTACTGCAACGACGGCGACTGGGTGGAGAACTGCACGGCGTTCGTGGAGCACCTCGACGGCCGGCTGGAGCTGCTCCACGTCGAGCGCGAGCTGACGACGGTTCGGGAGGCCGAGACGCTGCCCGAGACCATCGAGACCGCGGCGGTATAGAGGAGGTTCAAAGTTCGGAGTTCAACGTTCAAGGTCCGGCGTTGGACGGGTAAACTCGTGCCTTTGAACCTTGAACCTTGAACCTTGAACATTGAACTTCTCTGGGCTTTGCCCGCCCTCGCGGGCCTCATCCTGATCATCATCTTCCGATACGCCCAGGGCCGGCTCATTTCGGGGCCGCCGCCACCTCCGTCGGACCAGCCGCCCCTCACGATCCTGAAGCCGCTCAAGGGCGTCGACGAAGGGCTTGAGCGAAACCTCCGGAGTTTTTTCCGCCAGGACTATCCCAAGTACGAGATCGTCCTCGGGGCGCCGGCGGCCGACGATCCCGCGCTCGACGTCGCGCGCCGCGTCGCCGCGGAGCATCCGAACATCCCCTCGCGGGTCGTGGTTGGGAGCGAAACGCTCTGCCCCAATCCCAAGATGAACCTGCTGGCGGGATTGGCGCGCCACGCGTCGCACCCGATTTATCTCATCAGCGACAGCAACATCGAGGCCGGCCCGGGGTACCTGGCCGATCTCGTGGCGCACCTTCACCGCCCCGGCGTGGGGCTCGTCTCATCGCTGTTTCGCGGCGCGGGATGGAAGGGGCTGGGCGGCGCCCTCGAATCGCTGCAGTTGAACACGTTCGTCCAGGGAGGCGTGGCGTCCGCCTACCTGCTGATGAACATTCCCTGCGTCGTGGGCAAGTCGATGCTCTTCCGGCGCGAGGACCTGGAGCGGATCGGCGGTTTCGCCCACCTGGGCGCGCACCTCGCGGAGGACCAGGTCTGCGGCGAGGAGATGAAGGCGAAGGGGCGGGGCGTCGTCGTCTCGGGACACTTGATTGACAACGTCCTCGGGCGCCGCACCGTGCGGGAGTTTCTCGACCGGCATGAACGGTGGTGCCGGATCCGGCGGCGCATCAGCTTGGGAGGCTACATCGGCGAATTCTTCGTCAATCCGACGGCGCTGGCCTTGATCGCGCTGGCGGTGGTTCCGACGGTTCCGATGGCCGTCGTGGCGGGCTCGATCTGGATGTGCGCGTCGGGGATCGCGTGGTCCGCGGAACGAAAGGCGGGCGTGCGGCGGCTGCCGCTCGCCTATCCGCCCCTGGAACTGCTGCGCGCGATCCTGACCGCCGTCGTCTGGTTCGTCCCGTTCTTCAGCTCGACCGTGTCGTGGCGCGGCGATCGCTTGAAGATCGGTCCGCGCACGCGGCTGGAAAGGATCAGAACTCCTTTTTGACCCCCATCTCGGCGAGGAGCGTATCCACGCTCACGCCCAGGTCCTTTCCGCGCGTGCCCTTGCCCTTGAACCGGATCACGCCCTTGGCGTCGAGGACGTAGATCGTGGGCCAGCCGGAGACGTTCCACCGGCTGGCGATCGGGCCCTGGGTCGTCCCGTCGATGGCCTGCCTCCAGGTGACGCCCTGCTCCTGGAGCATGGCGTTGATCTTCTCGAGGTCACCCTTGAAGTCGCTGTTGATTCCCAGGATGGCGAAAGGCTGGTTCTTCAGGCGCTCGACGAGCTCCTTCTGGTGGGGCAACTCCCCACGGCAGGGCCCTCACCAATATCCCCAGAAGTCGATCACGGTGACTTTTCCGCGGTAATCCGAGAGCTTCCACTTCGCGCCCTTCTCATCCGTGGCTTCGAAATCGGGCGCGGTCTTCCCGATCTGGAGATGGTCGAGTTCGAAGAGGAAATTGTCCGCCTTGGCGCCGTAGGGCGTCTCGCCGTACTCCTTCTTCAGCTGGATGAAGGCCGTGCGCGCGGCCGCCTCGTTCTTCGGCATGTCCTGGACGGCCAGGGTGAAGATCGCCGCGGCCTTGGCTTTCGGCAGCTTCGCCTTGTCGCGGATCGTCACCAGTGCCGTGCGGCAGGGTTCGTCGCCGAGGGCGTGGCCCGCGTAGCGGAGCGACGTCGCCACCCGTTCCATCAGGGGGGATTCGACGTGGGCGGTGACGAGCGTCGACAGCGCCTGGCGGGCGTCTTCGGACTTCTTCGGGACGCGCTGCGCGAGCCCGAAGACTTCCACGAGCGCCGCGGCGCCGCCTTCCGTGCCCTTGGCCTTGGCGGCGAGCTCCTGGAACTTCGCGAGGAAGTCCGCGGCCGGAGCCTTGAGCTCCTTCCGCTCCTCCGGCGTCGCGGCCCGGTACTCCTTGTAGTACTCCTGTTCCGCCTTTTGATATTCCGCGCGGAGCGCCTTCACTTCGGCCTCGTAGTCCGGCGCGGGGGCCGGATCCTGGAAGCCGCACAGCAGGGCGAACGAGAAAAGGGCGAGAAGTGATTTCATGGGTCCCCCAGCAAGTACCCCATAATCTTACGCTCAAATGAGCCGGAAACACTCCAAGAAAAAGCGAAGCAAGAGCAGCGGTAAGAGCGGTAATAGCGGTGAGCTAACTAGACTTACGCTCTCACCGCTATCGCCGCTACTCCCAAGTTCGTTACTATTCCCCGATGAGTTCTATCGAGGGATTGCCCTTGGTTGCCCCGTCGCCCCCTGGTTGGGTGGCGGCCGCGTGCTCCGATCTCGACGCGCTCCTCGTCGATCATGCCTACTGCGAATTGAAGGCCGCGTCGACGGCGCTCTCCCTCGTCGTCCGCTTCGGCGAGCGCGCGGCGCTGACCCAGGCCTTGACGGATCTCGCGCGCGAAGAGATGAAGCACTTCGACCGCGTGCACGCCCTCGTCCGGGGCCGCGGGCGGACGTTGACCCGCATCCAGGGCGACCTCTACGTGAAACGCCTGCGCGCCTTTGGCAACGCGTCCCTGCTCGATTCCCTGGTCCAATCCGCATTCATCGAGGCCCGCTCCTGCGAGCGCTTCCGCCTGCTCGCCGTTGCGCCCGTGCCGCAGGAATTGCGCGACTTCTACTCGGAGCTCGCGCGCGCGGAGGAGCGGCACCACGAGCTGTTCCTCGAACTCGCGGCGGCGGAGGTGGGCGAAGATCGCGTCCGATCTCGGGTCGCGGAGCTGGCGCCGCGCGAAGCCGAGATCGTCGCCTCGCTCCCGCTGGAGCCGAGGATCCATTGATCGACTGCTTGGACGAATTTCGAATTACGAATTTCGAATTTCGGGAACCTCAATCAAGCCGGTTGAAGGAATCCGAGATTCGAGATTCTAAATTCGAGATTCTTCCCCGGTCGATGCGGACAACCCCATGACCAGCGCACGAGTCGTGGTCCTCGGCGGCGGGGCGGGCGGGACCGTCGCGGCGAACCACCTCGCCCGCTTCGGCGGCGTCGACGTCACGCTGGTCGACAACCACGGGAAGCACCTCTACCAGGCGATGATGCTCTACCTTCCGCTCGTCGGCGGCTCGGCGGAGGATTTCGAGCAGGACGAGCGCGACCTCCTCTCCCCGGACGTCAAGCTCCGCGTCGGCCGCGTGAAGCGGATCGATCCCGACCGGCGGATCGTCGTTCTCGAGGACGGCGAGCTCGCGTACGACTGGCTCCTCATCGCGACGGGCTCGCGCGTCTTCGATTCCGCCGTCCCCGGGTTCCGCGACCACGGCGACCACTTCCATTGCCCGCCCGCGGTCGAGCAGCTCCAGAAGAAGCTCGCGGAGTTCCGCGGCGGCCGCGTGGCGATCGGATTCGCAAGCCAACCCTACAAATGCCCGCCGACGCCCGTGGAATTCTCGCTGCTTTTCGAGGAGTGGCTGCGGCGCCGCGGACTGCGCGACAAGACGGAACTGACCTATTTCTCGCCGATGGACAAGATCCTCGCGCGGCCGGAGATCGCCGCCGCCTCGCGCCCTTGGCTCGAAGAGCGGGGCTTCGCGATCCGGACGGGCTTCACGCCGTCGGCCGTCGAAAAGGGCCGGCTGAAGTCGAAGGAGGGGGCATCGCTCGACTTCGACCTCCTCGTCATGGTCCCCCCGCATGCGGCGGCGCCCTTTCTCCGGAACTCGCCGATCGCCGGGCCGCTCGGCTTCGTCCCCGCCGACCGCCACACGATGAAGGTGCGCGACCGCATCTACGCCGTGGGAGACACGACCGACCTTCCCGTCCCGAAGACCGCCGTCGCGGCCCAGGAGCAGGCGCCCGCCGCCGCGCGCAATATCCGGGCGGAGATCGACGGATCCGAGGCCGGCTCGCGTTACGACGGCCACGTCCTGTGCTTCATGGAGACGGGGGATCGCGCCGCCGCCCGGATCGAATTCGACTACGACCACGCGCCGCGCCCTCTCGAGCGCGGCCCGCTCCATCACCAGCACAAGTCGCTCCTGCACCAGTTCTATTTCAAGACGCTCCCGCTGAAGTAATCGCTGATTCCAGATTCCCGATTTGGGTTTTCCGGTTTTCCCCGCAATCGTAAATCGGAAATCTGCAATCGCACGTTGCAACCGTCCAGCAGCGGATATGAATAGCTCGGGTGAAGATCAAGCGGCAGCCGGAGGACTTCGTAGTCGAGGAACTCACGGGGTTCCAACCGTCGAGGGGACCCTTCGCGCTCTATGCCCTGACGAAACGGTCGATCGGCACTCCGGAGGCGCTCGAAGCCGTGGCGCGGCGGTGGAACCTCCCGCGCGAGTCCATCTCCTTCGGCGGCCTCAAGGATCGCCATGCGCAGACGACCCAGTGGATCACCATTCGCGGAGGTCTCCGCCGCGGCCTGAAGCAGGCGAATCTCGAATTGAAGTACGTGGGCCAGGCGCCCAGGCCCTTCGGCCCGAAGGACATCGAGGGCAACCGGTTCCGGATCGTCTTGCGGGATTTCTCCCGCGACGGGGAGAAGGCGGCGAAGGAGGCCTTGAGTGAACTCTCCCAGGCACCGCTGCCGAACTACTTCGACGACCAGCGGTTCGGCTCGCTCGGCGCTTCGGGCGAGTTCGTCGGGCGGGCGTGGTGCGAACAACGCTACGAGCGGGCGGTGTGGCTCGCGCTCGCCGAGGAGAACGAGCACGATCGTCCGGAGGACCGTTCCGAGAAGAAGATCCTCCGGGACGAATGGGGAAACTGGGCGGCGTGCAAGGCGAAGCTGAGCCGGTCGCACCGTCGAAGCCTCGTGACGTTCCTCGCGGACCGGCCGGGCGACTTCAAGGGGGCGATGGCGCGGATCAACGCCGACTTGCGGGGACTATATCTCTCCTCGTTCCAGAGCTTCCTCTGGAACCGAGTCCTTTCCCGAATGATCCAGGATTCGTGTCCCGACGCCTTTCCCGTGGATCTCAAGTCGGGCCGCGTCCTCTTTTTCCGGTCGTTGAGCCGGCCGCTCGACACGATCCCGCTTCCGTCGGCGCGCGCGCGATTCGAGTCGGACGCGATGCGCGCCCGGGTGGAGGCGTCCTTGAAGGAGATCGGCCTCGAATTGAAGGCGCTCAAGATCCGCCATCCTCGCGAGAACTTCTTTTCGCGCGGCGAACGGGCGGCGACGTTCCGACCCGCCGGGCTGGATTCAGAATGGGGCGCAGACGACCTCTATCCCGGGAATACGAAGCTCGCGCTCCGATTCGATCTTCCGCGCGGCTCTTACGCCACCATCCTGGTGAAGCGCATCTCTAATGCCTGATGCCTGATGCGTGATGCGTAATGCGTAATGCGCTACTATGAGAAGCTCATGACTCCCGAGCAGCTTCAAATCAAGGTCGACCGCCACACGATGCACATCGTGGGGCCGCCGTGGATGCGCGACGCCGATCCGGCGGAGACCCGCGAGTGGACCGACGCCTTCGACGGCCTGCTGGCGCGGTACGGCGAGCCTCGCGCGCGCTTCATTCTCGAGAGCCTCATCGACCGCGCGCAGCGGGGCGGCCTCAACCTGCCGTCGCTGATCCAGACCCCGTACGTGAACACGATCCCCGCGTCGAACGAGGCGCCCTATCCCGGCGACGAAGCGCTCGAAAAGACGATCCGGCGCATCATCCGGTGGAACGCCGCGGTGATGGTCATCCGCGCCAACCACGCGGACCCGGGCATCGGCGGCCACCTCGCGACGTACGCGTCCGCCGCGATGCTCTACGAAGTCGGCTTCAACCACTTCTTCAAGGGCAAGAACGGCGGCCGGTCGGGGGATCACATCTATTTCCAGGGCCACTCGTCCCCCGGGATCTACGCCCGGGCCTTTCTCGAGGGGCGCCTCTCCAAGGAGCGGCTCGA
>DASTON010000212.1:0-9898 GCA_035762525.1 Planctomycetota bacterium
CGCAATACCGCCTGTGCGTCAACGCGGTCCTGCAGGACGGCGCGCGGCTGGAACTGATCAAGGGACTCGAAGACACGGGCCAGGCGTTCTATCTCGAGGATCTCATCGAGCGCCACCTGCGCCTCCCGGACCGTCCGGTGCACGGCGAGCATCCCCGCATCAGTTGACCCCTTTCAAGAATTGCAGATATCCTCTCGGTCCATGGTCCCGCGCCTCGTCCTGCTGGCCGTCTTCGCGCTCGCGCTCCAGGACCCTGAGCCCGCCGAAAAACGGTTTGATCCCGCCAAAGAAGTCGTCGTCCTCGTGAATGAAAACGTCCCCGAATCCGTGTCGATCGGCGAGTACTACGCGACGCGGCGAGGGATTCCAAAACAGAACCTCTGCCGCATCCGGACCACTCCGAACGAGATCTGCGAGTGGTCCGAGCTCCGGAAGGACATCCTCGAGCCGCTCAAGAAGTTCCTCGAGGACAAGCCCGACGTCCTCTACATCGTCCCGACGTGGGGCGTCCCCGTGAAGACGCGCGAGGAGAATCCCTCGAACGATGGAAGGGGCAAGCAGGGAGACACGGTCGCGCTCATGGTCGAGGGCCGCGACTTCTGCTGCATCGACCGGGAAATCGAGCTGCTCAAGACGCCTCACGACATCGACGGCTGGTTCGCGTCGAAGGTCTTCCGCGTCGGTCGAAAGCTCACGCGCGACGACGGGATCTACATCGTGTCGCGCCTCGACGGCCCGTCGGCCGCGGAGGCCCGCGCGCTGGTCGACCTCGCGCTCTACGGCGAGGCGTACGGCATCGAGGGGCGCGCGCTGGTCGACACGCGCGGGCTGGCGGGGGAGGAAGGGCTGGCGGGAGTCGACACCCAGATGCGGGAGATCCCGCCGCTTTTCCAAGAGGCGGGCGTCGAGTTCGACCACGACGACAAATCGGACGTCATCGACCTGGCGACGCGCCCGACGCAGGGCCACTACTGGGGCTGGTACACCGGCAACATCGTCTGCTCCAAGGGCGACTGGCGGTTCCGGCCCGGCGCGGTGGGCGCGCACCTGCACTCGTTCAGCGCGACGCAGCTCCGGCGCACGAACCAGACGTGGACCGGGCCGCTCGTCCACCACGGCATCACCGGCACGTGCGGCACCGTCTACGAGCCGCTCGTGGCGGGGTTCCCCTACGGGTCGGTCTTCTTCGAGCGGTTCCTGGACGGCTGCACGTTCGGCGAGTCCATGACCATCGCCACGATGTTCACGTCGTGGATGGCCGTCTACGTCGGCGACCCGCTCTACGCGCCGTACGCGCCCGGCATGAAGGAGCGGCAGCAGAAGAACCGGGAGACCGCGCGCAACGCGTTCAAGACGATCACGGCGGCGCTCGACGCGGGCGACACGGCGAAGGCCCTCGCGATCGCGAGGGAGGTCGACTCGATCGGCGTTCCGTACGCCGGCGCGGACGACACGTCGTTCGTGGTGCGCGAGGCCAAGTCGCGGGCCGCGTTCCTCGAGCGGAAGGCCAGGGGGACGGTGGCGGAACTGCGCCAGGCGATCGCGGCGGCGGCCGCGGCGACCGATCCGAAACTGGGCGCGTCTCTGGCGCGGAAGGCGGTGGATATTTCACCGGCGAGCGCCGACGCGGCGCTGGTCCTCGCGCGGTGGGCCGTCGAATCCGGCGCGGGGCGGGATGCGCTCGACGCCGCGGAGACGGCGGAGAAGGGAGCTCCCGGGTTCGAGCCGACGTACTGGAAGGGGCGCGCGCTCCTCCTGCTCAGGAAACCGAAGGAGGCGCTCGCGGCCTTCGACGACGCGCTGGCGCTGAAGTTCGACCCCGGGGCGATGCGGGGCGCGGCCGAGGCGCTCATCGACTTGAAGCGATACAAGGAGGCGATCGCCCGGCTCGACGCCTACGTGAAGCGGAATCCCGAGGAGCGCGAGACCGCGTTCGTGATGGGGCAGGCGCTCATCGGCGTGCGCGACTGGCGCCTGGCGGTCGGCGTCCTGGACGGCGCGCTGCGCGATCTGCCCGTGGTCTGGAGCGACCTCAAGCCGTGGGCCGCGTGCGCGGAGCTGATGGCGTCCGCGTTGCGGAGCGAGGGGATCGAGAAGGAGCGCCCGGCTGAACTGCTCCAGGCGGTGAAGGAGATCCAGTCGGGGAAGGTGCGTCCCACGCCCGCGGCGACCGCCGCCAAGATCGCGGCGGCCGTGGAGGACGCGTGGACCGGCGACAAGCTGAACGACTTTCCGATGTACGACGAGCGCTCATCCGGCCTGCCGCGCGTGAGGATCGGGAATCGCAGCCCCGGCGAACTGACGGTTCATCTCACCGGTCCCGTCGGCCACACGGTGTCCTTGAAGCCGTTCGCGGGGAAGGACCTCAAGCCCACCGAATTGGACCTTCCGCCGGGCGTCTACCGCGTCGGCGTGCTCATCGCGGAGAAGGGCAAGACGCCGAAGAAACTGTTCCGCGAAGTGCGCCTTTTCCCGGGGATGATCATGGCCATCGCGTTCGACGGCACGCACCAGGTCTACAAACCGTGACGGAAGGTTGTGGAGAGCGGATTGCGGATGGTGGATAAGCCGCCCCCCCCGTCGGTGATAGATCCCCGCTAGGGCTTTTCCTTGTAGACCTGCGATTCGGTGAAGTTCACTTCCCCGCGCAGCGTGCCCTTGGCGCCGTCGGAGACGGGCGCATGGCCCGAGAATTCGATCTTCAGATTGAGGCGGAGCGAATGCAGCCGCCCCTGGGTCAGGTCGATTTGCGCTTTCGCGCTCCCGCCGGCCTTGAACGTCGGCTCGATGGATTCGATTTCCTTGGGCTCATCCGCGCCTGGAGCTTCCGCAGCGGCGATCTCCGGCTTGGCTTCGATGATCATCAGCTTCCGGCTACCCTCGGTCTCGGTCTTGACGAACTTGTTGTGGAAGACGACCGAGATCTTGTGGTGGAGGAGGGGCACGGCGATCCTCTCCGTCGTGTCCCACGTCACCGTATCGTGTTGAACCTGCCAGTACATCATTCCCGCTTTGATCATGAGTCGATCGAGGCGCTCGTCGGCCCATTGGACTTTCCCGAGCGCCGAGCACTTGAACTCCGCGGGGGTCGCGCACCAGAGGCGGAAGAACTCCACGAGGTCCCCCTGGCCCTGGGCGATGAACTGCTTCTCCGCGCTGCGGCCCGGGTCGTAGTCGACCTTGAGCGCTTCTCCTTTGTATTCACCGGTGACGGTGAGCTTCTTGACCTTCCGGTGCAAGGCGGTGGGTTTTTCCTTGTCGCCGGGCACGACCACGACGTTCTCGAAGAGCGCGCGGTACTCCACCTTCAGGGGAACTTCATTTCCCTTCTCGATAAAGTCCTTGTGGCTGCCGGCCAGCGAGATCCTCATCTCGCCGATCACCTCGTACGGCTGTTTTTCATTCGGGGGGAACGCGTAGATGGAGACGGGTTCCTGCGGCGCGGCGGCGAGCGCGATGAGGGCGAGCGCGAGGGCGGCGTGTTTCATGCGGCTCTCCTTGTTTAGCAGTTCGACGCCTGAAACGTCCCGCCGTACAGATCGTCCTAATGATCTATGATTGAGATGATGACGTTGAGAATGGCCGCGGCCGCGATCGCGTGCGTCGCGGTTTTTCAAGATCCGGCAGCGAATATCGAGCGCGCGATCCTGCGCCTCTCGAACGATGACGCCCAAGTCCGGGCCAGGGCCGAAGCGGACCTGCTCGCCTTCGGGCCCAAGGCGATCCCCGCGTTGCGCGAGGCGAGCAAGACCGTGGGGGCGCTCACGCGCGAAGCGGCCCAGCGCCTCCTCCTCCAGATCGAGAGCATCGAATTCGAACGGCCGAGAGACGCGGAGAACCGGAAGAAGATCTTTGCCCGAAACGAATCGCGCGAGTCCTTGTGGCGGGACTCTTATCCGTTGTCGATGGAAGGGGCGTATTATCGGTGGACCGCCAGAAGCCTCGGCGGAGGACTCGTCGTCACCAGCAGTTTCCTTCCGTCGTACCTCGTCGAGATCGAGCACGATTTCAAGTCGGCGGCCGACAAGGATGGGAAGGAGATCGCCGTCAAGCGGTGCGGGAAATGCAGCCCGGGATGGGTCTACGTCGATCACCCGGGCCCCCTCACGCTCAAGCTCACGGGCACGCGGCGCTGGTACAGCGACCTTCCCCTGGAGTTTGCCAATCCCAAGAACGGCGACATGCTTCGCGTGGGAGACTTCCTCGTGACGGTGAAGTGGCCGAAGCTCGAGGTCACGGCCCTGAAGCCGTGTCCCGAGGAAGTAGCCAAGAAGACGAATGCGACCTTCGACTTTGAGCTCAAGGAGCCGCGCAAGGCCTATGACACCATGGGCGTAGGAGGCGGAGGTGGAGGCGGAGGAAGGTACGGCGGAAGGTTTGGGGGGAAGTCTGAGATTCCTTACACCAAGGAAAACTGGTGCATGTGCCTCGACGGT
Organism: Planctomycetota bacterium; assembly: GCA_035762525.1. GTDB lineage: Bacteria > Planctomycetota > MHYJ01 > MHYJ01 > JACPRB01 > DASRJF01. The sequence goes on from DASTON010000212.1 coordinate 4,437, forward strand.
CCGAAGCCCGTGTCGAACGAAAAGCCCGAGGTCAAGACGATGTCGACCTGGACCATCGAGCAAAGCGTCACGGGTGGATACACGCCGGCATCCGTCGACGAGGTCGCGTCCATCTCCTTCAAGTTCTCCAAGCCGGTCGAAGAGAACTGGGTCCTCGACATCCCCGACGCAAAGGCGTCCGATTCGCTCGATGGCAAGATGAAGTGACCCGCGGCCTCACGCCTTCTTTTCCGCCTTCGGGTCCAGCGCGTCCCTCAAGCCGTCGCCGAACAGGTTGATCGCCAGCACCGCGAGCGTGATCGCCAGGCCGGCGAACACCGCGAGGTGGCGGCCGCGCTCCACCGCGCGGCGTCCCTCGTGGAGCATCGCGCCCCATTCCGGTGTCCCCGTCTCCACGCCGAGCCCGAGGAAGGAGAGCCCCGCCGCCGTCAGGATCGCGGATCCCACGCCGAGCGTCGCCAGGACGATGATCGGACCCAGCGCGTTCGGAACGACCTCGCGGAAGAGCGTCCGCGCCGGCGACGCCCCGAGCGCGCGCGACGCCTGGACGAAATCCTGCTCGCGGAGCGCGAGCACGCTGCCGCGGACCTGGCGCGCGAATTGGGGGATCCCCACGATCCCGACCGCCAGGATCAGCGCCGACATTCCCTTTCCGATCGCGACCGCGATCAGGATCGCCAGCAGGATTGTCGGGAGCGCCAGCATCACCTCGAGGACCCGCGACACGATCATGTCCATCCAGCCCCCGAGGTAGCCGGCGAGCGCGCCGAGCGGAACTCCGATCGCCATCGACAGGCCGACCGCGGCGAGGCCGATCAGGAGCGACACGCGCCCGCCGTGGCCGAGGCGCGTGTAGATGTCCCGGCCCGTGTCGTCCGTGCCCAGGAGGTGCGCCTTCGACGGCTTCTCCATCAACCGCTCCGCGTCCATGTGGCCGGGCTGGTAGGGACTGACCAGGCCCACCGTGGCGGAGAAGAGAATGAGCGCGGCCAGCAGCGCCAAACCGAACATGGCGCCTTTGTGCTTGCGCAGGACCTTCAGCTTCCTCTTGTCGATCATGTGTAGCGAATTCTTGGATCCACGAACGCGTACAGGAGGTCGACGAGCAGGTTGACCGCGATGAACGTCGTCGCGATGACGATTGAGGCGCCGCAGATCGCCATCGGGTCGGTTTGGAAGACCGCGTCGACGACGTACGTGCCCATCCCCGGCCAGCTGAAGACCGTCTCGGTCAGCACCGCGCCGCCGAGAAGATAGCCGAACTCGAGGCCGAGCAGCGTCACCACGGGTATCAAGGCGTTCCGGAACGCGTGGCGGGTCACGACTTTCAATCCGGACAACCCCTTCGCCCTCGCCGTGCGGATGTAGTCGCTGCCCATCACGTCGAGGAGCGACGCGCGCGTGATCCGCGCGGTCATGGCGAGCGGGATCGTCGCGAGCGTCATCGCGGGAAGCACGAGGTGGCGCAGGGCGTCGCCGAACGCGCCGGGCTCCTCGGACAGCGCGGCGTCGATCAGCATGAATCCGGTGTGCGGGTCGATGATGAGAGACGGATCGATGTTGCCCCCGATGGGAAGCCAGCCGCCCAGCGCGAAGATGAGCAGGAGGCCCAGCCAGAACACCGGGATGGAGATCCCGAGCAGGGAAACGCCCATCACCAGGTAGTCGATCCAGGTGTTCCGCCAGACGGCCGACACCAGGCCGGCGGGAATCCCGATCAGGATCGCGATCAGCATCGCGGCCGTCGCGAGCTCGACGGTGGGGGGGAAGCGGCGGCCGATCTGCTCGGCGACCGGCTGCTCCTGCATGATGTACGACTTGCCGAAGTCGCCGCGGGTGAGGATCCCCTCCAGGTACGACCCGTACTGCACGAGGATCGGGCGGTCGAGCTTGTACTCGCGCGTCACGCGCTCCCGCGCCTCGGGCGTTCCCTTCTCCCCGAGGATGGCGTCGACCGGATCCCGGCCGCCGGCGCGCGAGAGGACGAAGACCAGGAAGGAGACGACGAACAGGAGGGGGATGGAGGCGAGAAGGCGACGGATCAAGTAGGAGGTCAAGCTTCCAGCTCCATGCTTCGAGCTCCCAGCTGGGCTGCAAGCCTCAAGCGTCGAGCCCACAGCCCCAAGCTTCGAGCTCGGAGCTTGAAGCTGTCAGCTGGAGGCTCGAAGCTCGAAGCCCAGCTGGAAGCTGGATGCATGAAGCTGGGAGCTTACTTGCTCCGTTCGATGTTCCAGAAGCGATATTCGATGGGGTGATGATTGTATTTCACGTTCTTCTGCGCCGCGGCCATCTGCTTGACGTGCGCGAGCGGAAGCGTCGGGACTTCCGCCTGGTAGATCTTCAGCGCCTCTTCGTATTCTCCCCGGCGCTTGTCGGCGTCCACCTCCGTCTGCGCGGCCTTCACGACCTCGTTGAATCTCGGGTGGTTGAAGAACGCGTGGTTCGTGCCCGACGGCCGGTCGAGCGGGCCGATCGATTCGCCGTGGAGGAGCGCGTAGAGGAAATTGTCCGGATCCGCGATGTCCGCCGACCAGCCGAGCAGGAACATCGGGTGCTCGAGGTCGCGCAGCTTCTTCGTGTAGATGTCCACGTTGAAACCCTCGAGCCGCACCTTCAGCCCGATGCGCGAGAGATCGTCCTGGATCACCTGCACGAGCTTGTCGGGCTCCGGCACGTAGGGCCGCGGGTACGTCATGTGCCAGATCGCGGCCTCGAATCCCGCGGGCAGGTTCGCCTTGGCGAGATACTCCTTCGCCTTCTCGGGATCGTATCCGTACGACGGCAGGTCCTTGGGCGCCGCGAAGATGCTCGGAGGCACGAGCGTCTTCGCCGCCTCGGCCCGGTCCTGGTAGGCGATCTTGATGATCTTGTTCCGGTCGATGGCGTGCGCGACCGCGCGGCGGAAGTTCGGATCGTTGTAGGGCGCCTTCCGCATGTTGAAGCCGAGGTAGCACACGTTCATCGACACTTCGTATTCCATGCGCAGGTTCGAATCGGCCTCGATGCCCGGGATGTCGGCGAGCGTGATGTGGTCGACGACCTGGACTTCGCCCTTCTTCAGCTTCTGGATGGCGACCTGCGGGTCCTTGACGTCGAGGATGATGAGCCGGCTCATCTTCGCCTTGGCGCCCCAGTAGTCGTCGTTCCGGTCGAGCACGATCCTGACCGCGGGGTCCCACTGCTTGAACTTGAGCGGCCCCGTCCCGACGGGATTGCGTCCGAACTGGGCGCCGTGCTTTTTCACGGCGTCCGGGCTCACGATGCCGGCGGGGAACATCGCGAGATTCATCAGGAACACCGCGCTCGGCGCCTTGAGCTTGATGACGACGGTGTGCGCATCGGGAGTCTCGACCGTGTCGATATCCCCGTACTGCGGGCCGTACGGCACCGACTTGGGGACGTGCGCGCCGCGCCCGAGGAGCCGTTCGAGCGTGAACGCGACCGCGGCGGCGTTGAACTCGGTGCCGTCATGGAACGTCACGCCCTTGCGCAGGTGAAAGGTCCAGGTCTTCCCATCGGCCGATCGATCCCACTTTTCCGCGAGGCCCGGCACGATGTCCGATCCGTCCTCGCTGAACGTGACCAGGGACTCATAAATGTTGACGAGAACCTTGGCCGAGCCGCCCCAGTCGGTGGCCTGCGGGTCGATCGTGTCCGTCTGGTCGCCCCGCGCGTAGACGATGACGGCTCTTTCCTGCGGAACGAACAAGGGGGCGATGGCGAGGAGGACCGCGAGCAGTCGCATCTCACTTCTCCAGCAGCGTGGCTTTCAATTCCCCGGTGACGGCGGCCTCGCCGTTCGGCTGCATCGTCTTGGGATCCGCGTCGGCCGTCGTGAGGCGGCCGGACTGGCTCATCGAGAGGACGTAGCCGCGGTCGATCCACACGGTGAGCGTTCCCGAGAGGTTCAGCTTGCGCGTCGACCCGTCGGGGCTTTTCCCGTTCACGTCGTAGGACGTGCGGATGAAGGCGCATTTCCGCCCGCCGACGTCTTTCACGTCGCTCAGCACGGCGGTGATTTTCCCGCCGGTGAAATCCCCGCTGGTGAAGATCTGCTTCAGACCCTCGCCGGAGATCTCCCAGGTGTCGCCGATCCGCACGGGATTCGGCGGGAACAGCCGCGTGAGCGGATCCTCGAGGGCCAGCGTCTTCTGCTCGGCCTCCGGCACGCCGTCGACGCCCGTCCGGTGCTCGGCGCCGTCCTTGCGCTCGATGGTCACCGTGCGCCCGTGGAGCGGCAGGTCCTGGCGGATGTACTTGCTGGTCTTGACGTCCAGGATTTCGAGGTAGGAGTCCGCGACCTCCACGACCTTGCGCGACAGGCTTCCCTTCTCGACCTTCGCCATCTGCACCACGAGCCGGCGCCCGCCGCGGCTGGCCGTGTTGAGCGGCTCGTCGCCGAGCCGGCCCCGGAACGTGTTGGTCCACGAGTCGGTGATCTCGATCCTGTCGCCCTCGTTCGGGCGGACGCGGATGTCGAACTTCTCCCCGGCGGGTTCCTGGAGCAGGACGGCGGTCGCGATCAGCAGGCGCAGCATGGCGATGTACTACCACATGTCGGGGAAACCGTCACGCATCGGATACCCGCGCAACGCGGTGCATGCCTCATGCATCACGCTTTACGCATGAAGGAGGCCCGGCGCTTGACGCGTTCTTCGGGAATCGGGGTTGTCAGTTCCCGATGACGTGTCTATCATCGCCACCGCATGGGAGATTTCTACCAGACCGGGGTGATCTCGACCCTGCACCGGTTCACGTCCAACAACGTGGACCGGATGGAGGCGGAGATCAAGCGCTTCTCGCGCGCCACCCCCATCGCGCTCATCCTGCCGTGCCTGTACTCGGAGCTCGAGGGGCCGGCGATGCCGCGCATCGCGGAGGAGCTCAAGAAGGTCAAGTACCTGCGGCAGATCGTCGTGGGGCTCGACAAGGCGGACGCCGACCAGTTCAAGAAGGCGCGCGAGTTCTTCGCGGCGCTTCCCCAGGAGAAGCGCATCGTCTGGAACGACGGCCCCGCCCTGACCAAGCTCTACGACCAGCTCTCCGCGAACGGCATCAGCGCGGGCCCGCCCGGCAAGGGGCGCAACGTCTGGATGTGCTTCGGCTTCATCCTCGCGGATGAAAAGGCGAAGGCGATCGCGCTGCACGACTGCGACATCCTCACGTACTCCCGCGAGCTCCTCGCGCGGCTCTGCTATCCGGTCGTGAACCCCGGCCTCGCCTACGAGTACGCGAAGGGGTACTACGCGCGCATCACGGACCGCTTCCACGGCCGCGTCACCCGGCTCTTCGTCTCGCCCCTCGTGCGGACGCTCCTGAAGATGGTGGGCTACCATCCGTACCTCGCCTTCCTCGACAGCTTCCGCTATCCGCTGGCGGGGGAGTTCGCGCTCTCCGCGGACCTCGCGCGCAACGTGCGGATCCCCAGCGACTGGGGCCTGGAGATCGGTTTCCTCGGCGAG
>DASTON010000213.1:0-3998 GCA_035762525.1 Planctomycetota bacterium
GACGCCGTGAAGACGGACGGCGAGTGGACGACGACGTGGCGGGCGGGCGGCAAGGTCGCCAAGGTTTACAAGGCGCGCGAGCTGTGGGACCGGATCGCGAAGGCGGCCTGGCGCTGCGCCGACCCCGGCGTCCAGTTCGACACGACGATCAACAAGTGGCACACGTGCCCGAACACGGACAAGATCTACGCCTCGAACCCGTGCAGCGAGTACATGTTCCTCGACGACAGCGCGTGCAACCTGGCGTCGCTCAACCTCGTGAAGTTCATGGGGACGGACGGCGCGTTCGACGTCGCCCGCTACCGCCACGCCTGCGAGATCTTCGTCACGGCGCAGGAGATCGTCGTCGAGCTGGCGAGCTATCCCACGAAGGCGATCGCGCAGAACTCGCACGACTACCGGCCGCTCGGCCTGGGCTACGCGAACCTCGGCACGCTCCTCATGCTCCAGGGGCTCCCGTACGACAGCGACGCCGGCCGCGCCGTCGCCGCCGCGCTCACCGGCATCATGTGCGGGCGCGCGTACCGGCAGAGCGCCGAGATCGCGAACTCGAAGGGCCCCTTCGAGGGCTACGAGAAGAACCGCGAGCCGTTCCTCAACGTGATGCGGATGCACCGGGACGCGTCGTACAAGGTCGAGCCCAAGGACGCGCCCGGCTTCGAATACCTGGTCCGCGCCGCGCGCGAGGACTGGGACGACGCGGTCGCGCTCGGCGAGGTGAACGGGTACCGAAACGCGCAGGCGACGGTCCTGGCGCCGACGGGCACGATCGGCCTCCTGATGGACTGCGACACGACGGGCGTCGAGCCCGATTTCGCCCTCGTGAAGTTCAAGAAGCTCGCCGGCGGCGGCTATTTCAAGATCGTGAACGACTCGGTGCCCGAGGCGCTCCGGCGGCTCGGCTACGGCGAGGCGCAGGTCTCCGCGATCGTCGAACACGTCGTCGGCACGAACTCGCTCCGGAACGGGTCGCCCGTGAATTCGGACTCGCTCCGCCAGCGGGGCCTCTCGGAGTCGGAGATTTCCGCGATCGAGGAGCAGCTCCCCAAGGTCTTCGACCTCGAGCACGCGTTCTCGCCCTACGTCGTGGGCGACGCGGCGCTCCGGCGGCTGAAGATCGCCGACAAGGCGAAGGACCCGAAGTTCAGCCTGCTGCGGGAGCTCGGGTTCTCGGCGGACGAGATCGAGGCGTCGAACCTCAAGATCTGCGGGATGATGACGATCGAGGGCGCGCCCAGCCTCAAGGAGGAGCACCTCCCGATCTTCGACTGCGCGAATCTGTGCGGGCCGCACGGGACGCGGTTCATCCACCACATGGGCCACATCCGGATGATGGGCGCGACGCAGCCGTTCATCTCGGGCGCGATCTCGAAGACGATCAACATGCCGAACTCCGCGACGGTCGCGGACATCCAGCAGGCGTACCTCGAGAGCTGGAGGCTCGGCGTGAAGGCGGTCGCGCTCTACCGCGACGGCTGCAAGGCGGACCAGCCGCTCTCGACGAAGGTGAAGAAGGAAGAGGCGAAGGACACGAAAGTCGACGTCCAGTCCACGGCGCTGCCGACGACGGTGTCGGAGCCGGTCAGCCCCACCGAGGCGTTCCGCGGCATCCGCCGGATCCGCCTTCCGAAACGCCGCGCGGGCTTCACGCAGGAGTCGCGCGTCGGCGGCCACAAGATCTATGTGCGGACGGGCGAGTTCGCGGACGGGACGCTGGGCGAGATCTTCATCGACCTCCATAAGGAGGGCGCGGCGCTGCGTTCGGTGATGAACTGCTTCGCGATCGCCGAGTCGCTCGGCCTGCAGCACGGCGTGCCGCTCAAGGAGTTCATCGACTGCTTCACGTTCCAGCGGTTCGAGCCGCAGGGACCGGTCGACCACCCGAACATCAAGTTCGCCACGTCGATCGTGGATTACGTGTTCCGGATGCTGGCCCTGGAGTATTTGGGGATGACGGAGTTCGCGCAGGTGAAGCCCTTGGACGTATCGACGCCGGCGCCCAAGGAGGAGACGACCCGCCGCGTCATCGCGAAGGACCTCTTCGAGGCGGTGGAGCGCGAGAAGGAGAAGGAACTGCGCGCGCCGCTGCCGGGCACGGGCTCGAGCGCCCTCTCCGAGCACCTCTCGACGATGATGGGCGACGCGCCCTTCTGCAACATCTGCGGCCACGTCACCGTGAGGAACGGCGTGTGCTACAAGTGCATGAATTGCGGGAACACCATGGGGTGCAGCTAGCCAGACATCAGAAATCAGACATCAGACATCAGTCGGAAAGACCCCCGAGAGATCGGGGGTTTTTCATTGTGGTGTATGTCACTCCACCGTCCGGTCCTTTCCCTGCGGGGTTGGGGAGGTTCCGCTCAGCCAAGGAAAAAGGTCCTCGACCGGGTGGCGACTCATGGTCATCCGTTTTTCCAGCCGGATCACGTCGTGGATTTCCATCCCCGTGTGGGGATTGACGGGCCGGATGTCCAAACGCACGACCACCGGGGTTGTCATCCTGGGATTCAAATGACCCACCTGGACTTCGCCGGTCACCGCGCCGGAGTACTCCCCCAAGCCCCACGATGAACTTCCCCTCGAATAAAAAGCGCGGGCCGTCGCCGAGGGGAACGTAAAGGTCCTCCCCGAAACTGGCCCGTCCAACTCGATGGTCAGGAACTCGAATCCCTCGTCGTCCGTGCTCCGGGGATCATCGTAATAGGCTCGCCACGCCAGGACCGTGCGCTCACCGGGCCCGACGCGATGACCCAAGAGCAGCAGTCGGCCCGATCCCCAGCGTGATCCCCCGTAATGCAAGTCCGCCGGCAGCAGCCCCCGCATGGAGCTTCGCTCGATCCAGGCAAAGTCCTGGCGGACCGGATGGGCGGGCGGAACGCTCTCCAGAACTGGATTCGAGATCATCCGAATCGCAAGACTGACAACGATGACGCCGGCGAGTATGGCGACCAAAGTCTGAACCCGGCGCCGCTCGCGGATGGGGTCCCTCATTCGATCACTTCAACAATGCCAAGCAACCTATCGCAGCCGCGGCAAGCACTATCGGGACGACGGCCCTCACGGGCGTGAGCCTAGACGGCTTGGCGGGCGGCGGTTTCGCGCGCCATAGGACGAGGCCCGCTCCGACCAGCCCGGCCGCCAGCATCGTGACGGCCGCGATGGGCGGCGGAATGCGCGACGCCACGTCCGCTTCGGTCACGGGAGGCGGAGCCGGAGGCGGCGGCGGAACGGGTTGAGCCGGCGGCGCGGGAGGAAGCGGAGGAGGAGGCGGCGGACGTCGCTGAATTTCGCGAGCGATCTCCGTCTTCACCCGCTGCTGGCGCATCGTGACGTCCACGCGCGAGTCCCACGTCAGGGCCCACAGCGCGAAGTAGGCGGCGGTCACCACGGCCACGGTGGCCATCGTCCATGCGAACCGGCGCCGGGGCGTGTCGACCGGCGCGTGCGTCGCCAGGAAATCGAGCCATCCACGCGCCGCAAGTCCCGCGGCCGCCGCAAAGGGGACGACGAAAAGGACCCACATCCACTGGTAGCGCGCCAGGTCGCCGCGCGGACCGACGAATCCCTGCGGGTCACCTTCGCCGTAGTAGAAGCCGTTCGCCAGGTAGAAGAGCGCCTGGCCCACCGAGCCCGCGGCGAGCATCAGGAGGAAGGCGTAACCCAGTCCGCGACGCTTCATCCGGCGCGCCACGAACCAGGCGATCAATCCGGTGAGCAGGTTGACGCCGATCCCGCCCAGCAGATGGACCGAATGGCCGAGGGCGGACGTCGAAAGCCCCGGGGACGTGACATATCCGCCGCCCAGGTAGGAGAGCTTGAGATGGATGCGATCCGCCCCCAGCGCGAGCGCCGTCAGGCCGTGGCCGACCCCCTCATGCAGAAGGAGCGCGGCGCGGCTCGCGAGGATCGCGAGTCCGAGCAGCGCTCCATCCAACAGCAGGAGTCGTTTCCACGACATCCGCTCAGGCTACTATTCGCCCGCGGCTAATCGCAAATCG
>DASTON010000214.1:0-3446 GCA_035762525.1 Planctomycetota bacterium
GGCGGGCATCGAACTCGCCTCCGCCAAGGTGCAGCTCGACCGCGTGACCGAGGACATCAAGCTCGCCGCCGCCGGGGACGCCCTCCAGAAGGAGCGGGTCGAGCGCAACGCGCGGGACTCCGCCGAGCGCCTCAAGTACTACACCGACGTCGAGATGGCGATGGACCTGCAGGAGCTGGAACTGAGCCGCCTGTGGATGGAGGACTCCATCGCCGACCAGCAGGAGGAGCTGGACCAGATCGAGAAGATGTACAAGTCGGAGGAGCTCACGAACGCCACGCGCGACATCGTCCTGAAGCGGGCGCAGCGCAGCCTGGAGCGGAGCAAGATCCGGCGGGACATGTTCGCGACCCGGTACAAGCGGATGAAGAGCCACGACATCCCGCGCCAGCTCGAGGAGTGGACGCTGGCGGCGCGCGAGACGGCGCACGGCCTCGAGTCGTGGACCAAGACCTCGCCCATCCAGAAGGCGGACCGCGAGACCAACCTCGCCCGCTCGACGACGGCGGTGCGCCAGCAGGAGGAGAACCTCGCGAAGCTGAAGAAGGACGAGGCGGCGCTCACGGTCAGCGCCCCCGCGGACGGCGTCGTCTGGTACGGACAATTCGAAGGCGGATCGTGGCAGGGAGTCGAAGAGGGGTTGAAGAACCTCAAGATCGGCGAAAAGGTCCAGGCGAACCAGCCCCTGCTCACGGTCGTGTCGGGACTGTGCGTGAAATCCGCGGTGGCCGAAGACCGCCTGACCGATCTTCCGCCCGGCACGGAGGCGAGGATCACGCCGGTGGCGTTCCCTGACCTGGTGATGACGGGTAAATCGAGGGACCCCATGCTCGTGGGAATGAGGAAGGGCGATGCGTTCGACACGCGATTTGACTTCCTCGGCGAAAGAGACGACCGGCTGGTTCCGGGGTTGAAAGCGAAGATCCTCGTGAAGGTGGCCGTGCTGAAGGACGTGGTGACCGTTCCCTCGACCGCGGTGACGGAGGAGGACGGCAAGAAGTTCGTGAAGGTGATGGAAGGCGGCAAGCCGGTGTCGCGCGAAGTGACGGTCGGCAGGGTCAACGGAGACCGGACCGAGGTAAAATCGGGGGTCAAGGAAGGCGAGGACGTGGTGGTCGTCGGGGATTCGAAGTGAGTCGCATTCCGGTCGTCTTTGCGGCGTTCGTGTTCGCGGGCTGCCCGCTGAACCGGCAGCCGCTCGAGCCCGCGATGGAAGGTCCCGTGCGGTCGCGCGACATCATCTCGGCGATCGGCGAGGGCGTGCAGTACCTGGCCGGCGCGCAGAACAAGGACGGATCCTGGGGGTCGTCCGGCGGGACGACCGGATTCGATCTCTATGCGCCGGTGCCGGGCTCGCACGACGGCTTCCGCTCGGCCACGACGGCGCTCTGCCTCCTGGCCCTGATGGAGGCGAAGGGTCCGCGGGGCGCGATCATGAGGGGCCTCGAGTGGCTCGTCCAGGCCGAGGCGCCGAGGCGCGCGCAGCCGGACGTGATGTACAACGTGTGGGGCAACACCTACGCGCTCCAGGCGCTGGCGGCGGCGTACGCGGCGGAGCAGGAGGAGCTGACGCGGGCGCGGATCCGCACGGCGGCGGAGCGCCACGTCGAGCTGCTGCGGCGGTACGAGACGCACATCGGCGGGTGGAACTACTACGACTTCGACATCGGGTCGCGGTCGCCGGGATCCTGGCCGACGAGCTTCGGCACGGCGGCGGCGCTCGTGGCCTTCTTCGACGCGCAGCGAGCCGGGCTCAACGTGCCGGAAGACCTGCGGCGCCGGGCGCTTCGGGCGGTCGAGGGATGCCGCAAGCCCGACGGGTCGTACATCTACGATCTCGGGTTCCGCTACTACCCCCATCATCCGGCGAACCAGCCCAAGGGCGGGCTGGGGCGGATGCAGTCGGGCAACGTCGCGCTGTTCCTGTGGGGGTCGTCGCTGGTCGACAAGTTGAAAATGAAGTCGGGCCTGGACCAGATGGCGGAGGAGCACCGGTTCCTGGAATGCGGGCGTAAGCGGCAGTACCCGCACGAGGCGTTCTATTTCAACAGCGGGTATTACTACTACTTCGGGCACTACTACGCGGCGCGCGCGATCGAGCTGATCGATCCGGTCGACCGTCCGGCGCGGCGGTCGCGTCTCGCGGATTTCATCCTCCCGCACCAGGAGGCGGACGGCTCGTGGTGGGATTACTCGATGTTCTCGTACCACAAGCCGTATGGAACGGCCTATGCGGTGATGACGCTCCTGCGATGCCTGGAGTCTCCCTACAAGCCGAAGTAGGCAAGTGTGATCCCGGCATCAACTCAGGATTGACGATTAACGATTGACGATTTCCGATCGGTCAACCCTTGAGAGCGGCGGCGAACGCGGGCGCGAAGTCCTCCAGCCGCGTCGGAGTCGTGCTCTCCGCGTCGCGCGTCACGGTTCGTGAAATCCGCCCGTCGTTGAACGCCTCGCACATCTCTTCGAACGAGTCCGCGATGTTGGCCGAGATTCCCGCTTGGACCATGGCTTGCTTCGCGTCGGCGCCCGGGACCTGGACGTAGCGCGTTCCGAGGATGCGCGCGGCCTCGTTCATCGCGAGGTCGCGGGGCCCGAGGAGATGCCGGATGCGCCGGGGGAATTTTCCGGGGCTGAGGAGCTCGTCGGCGACGGCGGCCGCGATGTCGCGCGTGTCGATCTGGGGAAAGGCGACGTCCGGTTTCAGCATCCCGGGAAACACGCCCATGGCTTTGATCGCGGGAACGGCCGCGAAGTGATTCTCGAAGAAGTAGGCGGGGCGCAGGTGGAGGAGGTCGAGGCCGGGGAGCCGGTTCAGCCGCTCCTCCTGCTCGTGGAGGCCGGCGATGGGGCCCGTGCCGGCGGGGAGGCCCGCGCCGACGCTGCTGAGGTTTACGACGCGGGCGGCGCCGGACGCGCCGAGCGCTTCGGCGATCGACGCGCCGATCTTGGTCTGGTGAGCGCGACCGTCGGGCGCGGCGTAGTTCGGGGGGATCATCGTGAAGACGCCCTCGGACCCGTCAAACGCCTTCGTGAGGAATCGAGGGTCGCCGGCGTCGCCGATCGCGATGTCGGCGCCGGCGTCCTTGAGAGACTTCAGGCGGCCCGCGTCGCGTCCGATCGCGCGAACTTTTTTCCCGCGGGAGAGCAGCAGCGTCGCGGCTTTCGATCCGACGTGGCCCGTCGCTCCCATGATTGCGAACATGCGGATCTCCTTGTGGGTGGTAAGCTCAGTGCCTAACGCCGCCGGGAAGGGGTCTATTCCGTCCGGCTTGACCCGAGTGGCGAGGGGCTGTTATAGTGCGCCCCCTTCCTCCGCTCTTTACAATGGGAATGCCGCTCTCAACTGTCTGGTGAGAGCTTGCGGTACGTTCTCCCGGGGCCGGTATGGGGACGGCTGGGGAGGACCAGCGTCGCGGGGTGGAGCAGCCTGGTAGCTCGTC
>DASTON010000215.1:0-13027 GCA_035762525.1 Planctomycetota bacterium
CAGGCAATTTCACCCCTGTTGGCAACGAGGATCTTTGTCATGAAACGTGCGATGACCGATGACCGATGACCGATGACGGCGGCGGAAACCTGAATCTCATGGAATCCATGAGGGCTTTCTCTTTTCCAGGAAGGCCCCCAGCCCTTCTTGACCTTCCGGTGAAGTCCGGACTTTGGAGATCAACGAGGCGGTGTGCTCGATCGCGTCGGGCCGCGATTTCGACAGCACCTGCGGAATGAGCGCCTTCGCCGTCGCCACCGCGGCGGGTCCGTTCTTCAGGATGGCCGCCCCGATCCCGGCGACTTTGGCGTCGAGTCCGGCCGCCGGAGCGATCTCGTGGACGAGGCCGATGCGGCGAGCTTCGTCGGGGCCGAAGACTTCGGCCGTCAGGAAGTAGCGGCGCGCGGCGGCCGCGCCGATCTTGGGCGCGACGTAGGCCGAGATCACCGCGGGCACGATGCCGAGTTTCACCTCGGTGAACGCGAACTGGGCGGAGTCGACCGACACCACGACGTCGCAGCACGAGATGAGCCCCATGCCGCCCCCGAAGCAGGCCCCGTTGACCCGGCCGATGACCGCCTTCGGGCACTCGTCGATCTTCCGGAACATCCCGGACATCCGGAGGGCGTCGTGCTTGTTCTCCTCCTGGGTGAACGTCACGGATCGCTTCATCCAGTTCACGTCGGCGCCCGCGCAGAAGACGGGCCCCTCGCCCGTCAAAACGACGACTCGGATGGTGGCGTCGTCGCCGAGCTCGCCAAAGGCGGTCGTCAGTTCGCCGATGAGGACGTCGTCGAACGCGTTCCGGACGTCGGGCCGGTTGAGCGCCACCGTGGCGACGGCGCCCGCGCGGGTGATCTTCAGGGTCTTGGGTTCCATGCGACCTCAGAAACGGAAGACGGGGGCGGGCGACGCGGGGATCGGGGCGTTGAGGCACGCCGCCAGCGCGAGCCCGATCGCCTTGCGCGTGTCGGCCGGGTCGAGGATCCCGTCGTCCCACAGGTGCGCCGATCCGAAATAGGGATCGCCTTCGCGCTCGTACTTCTCCAGCACGGGCCCCGCGATCGTCTTCGCCTCCTCCTCGGAGAGCTCCTTTTTTTCGCGCGCGAGCTGTTCGCGCTTCACCTGGACGAGCACCGACGCCGCCTGCTCGGCGCCCATGACGCCGACGCGGGAGTTGGGCCACGTGAAGAGGAAGCGCGGGGAGTAGCCGCGGCCGCACATCGCGTAGTTTCCCGCTCCGTGCGACGCGCCGATGATCAGCGTGAGGCGGGGCACCTGCGCCGTCGCGACGGCCTGCACCATCTTCGCGCCGTCCTTCGCGATGCCGCCCTGCTCGGCCGCCTTGCCGACCATGAAGCCCGTGATGTTCTGGAGGAAGAGGAGGGGAATTCCGCGCTGCGAGCACATCTGGACGAAATGGGCGCCCTTGAGCGCCGACGGCGAGAAGAGGACGCCGTTGTTCGCGACGATGCCGACCGGGATCCCCAGCCACCGGGCGTAGCCGCACACGAGCGTCGGGCCGAACTCGGCCTTGAACTCGTGGAAGCGGCTGCCGTCCACGAGGCGCGCGATCACCTCGCGCACGTCGTACGGGTGCTTCGAATCCTCCGGGAGGATCCCGTAGATCTCGTCCGCGGGATAGAGCGGTTCTTCCGGCGCCGAGAGTTCGAGGTCGGGCCGCCGCGCGGCGTTGAGATTCTCGACGATGTGGCGCGCCATCTGGAGCGCGCCCGCCTCGGTCGACGCGAGGTGGTCGGTGACGCCCGAGATGCGCGAGTGCATGTCGCCGCCGCCCAGCTCCTCGACGGTGACTTCCTCGCCGGTCGCGGCCTTCACGAGGGGCGGGCCGCCGAGGTAGATCGTGCCCTGGCCGCGCACGATCACGTTTTCGTCCGACATCGCGGGCACGTACGCGCCGCCCGCCGTGCACATGCCCAGGACGACGCTGACCTGCGGGATCCCGGCGGCCGACATCCGCGCGTGGTTGTAGAAGATGCGGCCGAAGTGATCGCGGTCCGGAAAGACGTCCGCCTGCAGCGGGAGGAACGCGCCGCCGCTGTCGACGAGATAGATCGCCGGCAGACGGTTCTCGAGGGCGACCTCCTGGGCGCGGACGTGCTTCTTCACGGTGAGCGGGTAGTACGTGCCCGCCTTAACCGTCGGATCGTTCGCGACGAGCATGCACTCGCGTCCGGAGACGACGCCGATGCCGGTGACGATGCCCGCGGAGGGGACTTCGTTCTTGTAGAGATCCCACGCCGCGAGGGGGGAGAGCTCCAGGAAAGGGGTCCCGGGGTCGACGAGCGCGTCGATCCGCTCGCGGGGCAGCATCTTGCCGCGCGCCTTGTTCAGGGCGACGGACTGTTCCGGGCCTCCCTGCCGGACCTGCTTGAGGCGGTCGCGGAGCTTGATCGCGAGCGACTCGTGGTGGCGGCGGCGGGCCTGGAACTCCGGAGAGCTCGTGTGGACTTTTGTCGCCAGGACGTCCATGGGTCGAATTCTAGCCGCGGCGAATGACAATTGGGAAGCGCTCAGGACCCAGGGGTCAGGATTCAGGTTAAGAAGGTATCAGCTTGGAAGTGATCAGCCGGACCGGAAAGCTGACTCTGATAGCTGACGGCTGTATCCTTCGGTCCCTGATTCCTGATCCCTGATTCCTGAGCGCTAACCCGGGTTTAACCGCTTGGCAAGTATTCGTACGGCTTCAGGATAAGCGATCAGCTCCTCCTCAAAGACGCGGGCGGCGAGATCGTCGGGCGTGTCCCCCGGCTTCACCTTCACTTTCCGCTGGAGGATGACCGGCCCGCGGTCGTACTCGAGGTCCGCGATGTGAACGGTGCATCCCGATTCCTTCGCGCCCGACGCGAGGACCGCCTCGTGGACGCGGTGGCCATACATCCCCTTGCCGCCGAAGGCCGGGAGCAGCGCCGGATGGATGTTCAGGACGCGCCCCTTGTACTGGGGCGGGAACTTCCAGAGGTGCAAGAAGCCCGCAAGCAGGACCAAGTCGACCTTGTGCTTGTCGACGGCTTTCGTGATGGCGTCGCCGAAGTCGGGAGCCTTGCGGTCGACCACGACGAGGGGGATCTTCGCCCGCCGCGCCTTGTCGTTGCCGCCCGCGTCGGCCGAACTCGAGACGACGACCTTGATGCGCGCGTCGAGCCGTTTCGCCGCGATCTCGTCGATGAAGTTCTGGAGCGTGCGGCCGGAACCGGAGATTAGTACTGCGAGGTTAATGGGTGTGCGCATGATTAGATTTCAGACTTCGGACTTCAGACTTCAGAAAGACAGGTCATCAGTCATCTGTCATCCGTCATCGGTTGGCAAGGGCCTTCACGCAGCGGTCGCAGAGTTCGGGGTGCTTCGGGTCGCGGCCCACGGTCGCCCGGAGATTCCAGCACCGGGCGCACTTCGGATGGGGCGACTTGCCGGCGTCGATGGCCGCGCCCGGCTTCACCTCGGAGACGATGAAGAACTCCTCGAGATCGATGCCGTCGCGCTCGGCGGAGACCGTGACGGAAGCCTCGAGCGATTTGCCGATCGTCCCGGCGGCGCGCAGTTTCTCCAGCGACTTGTTCACCTCGCCGCGGAGCTCCAGCAGCTTCTGGAAGCGTGCGAGGAGGTCCGCGTTCTTCCATTCCGCCGGCGGAGGGGCCCATACCGCCCCGTGGACGCTCTCCGTCGGCTTGGGTGACAGGTAGCCCCACGCCTCCTCGCACGTGTGCACCAGGACCGGGGCGTACCGCGTGAGCAGGACGACCAGGATTTCGCGCAGCGCGGTCTGCGCGCTGCGCCGTTCGAGCGAGCCGCGCGCCGACGTGTAGAGCCGGTCCTTCAGCATGTCGAAGTAGGTGGCGCTCATCGTCACGACGCAGAACTCGTGGAGCTTCTGCATCGCGCGGAAGAACTCGTACTTGTCGTAGAACGCGCCGACCGAGTCGACCAGGACCGCCAGCTCGGCGAGCGCCCACCGGTCGAGCGGCGTCATCTTCGCGTAGGGGACCGCGTCCTTCGCGGGATCGAAGTCCGACGTGTTCCCGAGCAGGTACCGGAACGTGTTGCGGATCTTCTTGTAGGGCTCGGCGGTCTTCTGGAGCGTCGAGCCCGGATCGAACGGGATGTCGTCCGTGAAATCGATCGAGCAGATCCACAGGCGCAGGAGGTCGGCGCCGTGCTTCTGCGTGATCTCGTCCGCCGATACGAGGAATCCGGATTTCGAGAGCTTGTCGCCGGTGCGCGAGTCGACGAGGAACCCGTGCGTCAGCACCTCTTTGAAGGGAGCTTTCCCATTCGAGAGGAGCGACGCGAGGAGCGAGACCTGGAACCAGCCGCGATGCTGGTCCGTGCCCTCGAGGTACATCTCGGCGGGGAAGCGGAGGTCCGGGTGCTTCATGAGCACGGCGCGGTGGCTGGAGCCCGACTCGAACCACACGTCGAAGATGTCGGTCTCGTTCCGGAATTCCGTCCCGCCGCATTTGGGGCATTTCGTGCCCGCGGGAAGGATCTTGTCCGCGGGCGTCGTGAACCACGAGTCGGCGCCGCCCTTCCTGAAGAGCTCCTTGACGGCCGCGAAGGTGGCTTCCGAGAGGTGCGCCTCGTTGCACTTCACGCAGTAGAACCCCGGGATCGGGACGCCCCACGACCGCTGGCGGCTCACGCACCAGTCGGGGCGCTGTTCGACCATCGACGCCATCCGCGTCTCGCCCCAGGCGGGGACCCAGCGCGTCTTCTTGATCGCGTCGAGCGCGCGGGCCCGCCCGTTGTCGTGGTCGATGAGGACGAACCACTGCTCGGTCGCGCGGAAGATCACGGGATTCTTGCAGCGCCAGCAGCAGGGGTATTCGTGCGACTTCATCTCGGCGAGGAGCAGCGTGCCGCGTCCGCGCAGGTCCTCGACGATCTTCGGATTCGCTTCGAAGACGCGCTGGCCCTTCCACGGGCCGGCCTCGTCCGTAAAGAAGCCGCCCTCGTCGACGGGCGAGACGATCGGCAGCTTGTGGCGGAGCCCCGTTTCGTAGTCGTCCGCGCCGTGGCCCGGCGCCGTGTGCACGAGGCCGGTGCCGTCTTCGACGGTGACGTACTCCGCCGGGACCACGGGGCACGAATGGCCGAAGAGCGGGTGCTTGTAGTTCAGGCCGACGAGCTCGAGGCCCTTTTTCGTTTCGAAGATCTCGCCGAGCCCCAGCTTCTCCTTCAGCGACTCGTACAGCGGCTTCGCCACCCATCCCTTGCGGCCGGAGCGCGCCGCGAGCACGTAGTCGACCGAGGGATGGACCGCGACGGCGACGTTGCCGGGAAGCGTCCACGGCGTCGTCGTCCAGACGAGCAGGTCCGTCTGCGGCGCGGTCTCGAACCCTGCGAAGATCGACGGGTCCTGCCGGGTCTTGTACTCCAGCTCCGCCTCGGCGAGCGCCGTGCGGTCGTAGATGCACCACGAGATCGACTTCTTGCGCCGCGCGACGTGGCCGCGTTTCCACAGGTCCTCGAAGACTTCGACGATGCCGACCTCGTAATCGCGGTTGATCGTCAGGTAGGGCCGGTCCCAGTCGCCGAGGATCCCGAGCGACTTGAATTGGCGGCGCTGGATGTCGACGTACTTGCGGGCGAAGGCGTCGCAGAGCGCGCGGATCTCGGACTTCGGCATCGAACGCGCCTTCTCGCCGAGCTCTTTTACGACTTTGTGCTCGATGGGGAGCCCGTGGCAGTCCCAGCCCGGCACATAGGGCGAGTAGTGGCCCTGCATCGTGCGGAACTTCACGACGACGTCCTTCAGAACTTTGTTCTGGCCGGTCCCGACGTGGACGTCGCCGTTCGCATAGGGCGGCCCGTCGTGGAGGAGCCACATCGGCGACCCCTTCCGCGCCGCGACGATGCGTTCGTAGAGCTTCTCGCGCTCCCATTTCTCGCGGAGGGCGGGCTCCATCTTCGTGAGATTCGCCTGCTGCGGGAAATCGGTCTTCGGGAGGTTGAGAGTGTCCCGGTAGTCGGAGGTCGCCATGGGGAACCGAATGTAGCAGACCGAAGAGGGAGTCCCAAGTCCCACGTCCGACGGCCGACGTCCGACGTTGAGGAGTCCGACGTCACGAGAAGAGGCCCACGTCCCACGGTCGAAGTCCGAAACCGACGGCAATGAGGCCGACGTCACGACCGGAGGCGAAAGGCAGAAGGCGGATGGCAGAAGGCTTGGCGGGGGATGGACTCGCAAGAAACGGGTCCTATAATCGGCGGCTCGCGTTGTTGATTCTCGTGGAGGAACCATGCGCTGGATGGTTGCGGCAATCCTGGTCGCGTCGGTCGGATGCGACAGTAAGGAGGGGCCGGCCCCCCTCGTGCCGCCCATCTCCGCCAAGCCCGCTCCTCCACCGGCGGTCCATCAGGCTCCTCCGCCGCCGCCTTCGACGCCGCCGGGCACCAAGAAGATGCAGCCGCCGAAACCCCTGGGCGCGAATGCCGAGCCTGTTCCGGAAGGCGAACCCGCGCGAATCACCGTCCAGCACGTCCTGATCGCCTTCAAGGGCGCTCACAGGGCTCCGCCCACGGTCACCCGGACGCAGGAGGAGGCCCGGGCGCTGGCGGATGAGATCTTGGGGCGTGCGAGAAACGGAGAGGACATTGCCGAACTTTCGAAGGAATATTCAAGCGACCCCGGAGGCGGGCGATACACCCTGGTGAACACGGGCGTTGCCAAGGTGAAGCCCACCGACATTCTCCGGGGCGACTTCATCAAGCCGTTCGTAAACGTCGCGTTCAAGTTGGGCGTCGGCGACGTGGGGCTCGTCGACTATGACCCCAAGAAAGATCCCGACGGCAGGCCCCGCAGCCCGTTCGGCTGGCACGTCATCAAGCGGCTGGAATAGATGAACCGCTGGCTGCCGATCGTCCTTTGCGCGGCCCTCGCCGGCTGCGACGAAAAACCCAAGTCGCTCGTGAAGCCCGGTGCGAAGGGCGAGCCGAAGAAAGTGCGGGTCCTCCACGTCCTGATCGCGTTTCAAGGCGCGGAACGCGCGGCCGCGACCGTGACTCGCACGCAAGACGAAGCCGAAGTGCTGGCGGGCGAGATCCTGGGCCGCGCCCGGCGGGGCGAGGATTTCAAGAAGCTGGTCAAGGACTACTCCTCCGACAAGGTCGAGGGTGGCTATGTCGTCGTCAATCACGGCTTCCCGACGCACGGAGCCGAGAAGCGCCGGGCCGACCTCGCCAGGTCTTTCGCCAACGTCTCCTTCTCCTTGGGGGTGGGGGAGATCGGCCTTGCCCCGTTTCACAAGCTCGACAGCCCCTTCGGCTTCCATGTAATCAAACGCATCGAATAGGAACGAATCTCGAATCACGAATCACGAATCTCGAATCTCGGAAGAAGCCAAAGAGCTCGCTTGAGGAACCCGAGATTCGTGATTCGAAATTCGAGATTCGAGATTCCCACCCCCTAGACATAGAATCACGCCATGCCCCTGCCCGGGTACCCGCTCGTCTCCGACGTGGTGTATGGCCCCTTCGCGTCGCGACGGCTGGGTTCATCGCTGGGAGTCAACATCCTCCCCTTCGGCGTCAAGGTCTGCGCCTTCAACTGCAACTACTGCCAGTGCGGATGGACGTTCGATCTCGTCGACGAGGCGACGCTCGCGTCGTGGACGTGGCCGACGCCGGGGGAAGTGGCGGAAGGACTCGAGAAACGGCTGAAGGAGCTTGCGGGGACGAAGATCGACGCGATCACGATCGCGGGCAACGGCGAGCCGACGCTTCATCCCGACTTTAGCCGCGCGGTCGAGGAGATCGTGCGGACGCGCGACCGGGCGGCGAAAGGAGTGCCGGTCCATATCCTGACCAACGGCGCCAATCTCGCGAAGCCGGGCGTGGCGGACGCGCTCAACCTGCTGGACGAGCGCCACGTGAAGCTCGACGCGGGGACGGAGTCGATGTTCCTCGAGATGAACTCGCCCACGGAGGACATCGGCATCTGGGACGTCATGCGCGGCGTGAGGGGGCTGACCGACTTCGTCGTGCAGGCGATGTTCACGCGGGGGCGGCGCGACAACTCGACGCCGGCGGAGGTCGACGCGTGGATCGAGGCGGTGAAGAAGATCAAGCCCAAGCGCGTGGACGTCTACTCGCTCGCCCGCGCCCCCGCCGACGCGCAGATCCTCGGCGTCGACGAGGCGCGCCTCCAGGAGATCGCGAAGCTGTGCGAGAAGCGGACGGGGATTCCGAGTTCCGCCTACTAGCCATCACTCCGGGAGCGGGCTCGAAACGTAGGCGACCCGGCCTGTCTCGGGATTGAAGCCGATCCGGAAGACGAACCGCTGATACGCGCCGCCGCGCGGCGGGTTTTCTTGCGGCCCCCAGGAAGGCGAAAGGTCCGGGTAGTGCGTGAGGCCGCCCCTTGAGAGCGCGACGAGCCCGACGAACAGCGTCAAGACCAAAGCCACCTTCACCGTCAATTCCACGGCATCGACCGTGCGCCACACGATGAACGTGCCGGCGTTGGGACGGTAGGAGTAAGCCCAAACCTCGTACCCGCTCACGTTCTCTTCCCAGCCGTCCGGCTCGCCCAGCCGCACTTCGACCTCGTCGCGGGTCATGCCGACCTCGACGAGCTGGCGATGCAGTCCGGCCCGCTCGGCGCCCGACTGGCACCCCGCGGACGAAAGCAGGAGGCAGGTCGACAGGCCGGCGCACGCCATTCGTTTCATCGTCATCGGCTCACGACGATCGAGTGGACCCTCCCGGAGGCGAACCCGATCTTGATCGACCGGCTCTCCAGGTGAAGCCAACCGATGTGCCATCCACTGCCCGATCCTCTGCACGATGCGACAACCACCATAGTGATGATCGCCACGTTCAGGGCGATTTCAAAAAGGGTGAGCGCAATCGATCGGGGAAACGCTTTGGAATCCGCCGCGTACGTGTAGGTCCAGACCTCTCCCTCCTGGGGGTGGATCTCCTTCGAAAGGGGCTTCCCCAGCCTCTCTTCGACTTGAATCCCGTCCATTCCGACGTGGATGCGACCCGCGGCTTGGGTCGCGCGTGAGGCACATCCGACGGACGAGAGCAGAAGGCTCGCGGCGAGCGCCCCGCACCCGATCCGCATCATGACTTAATGATATCCCGCTTTTCTCTTCGTCATCGGCAATCGGTCATCCGTCATCGCTCGTTGACGCCGTCCGGCCATCCTTGAAAACACCCTCTTGTGTAGGTATAACCAATGGTCCCAATTCACCCACGAGAAGGGGTCCGCATGACCACCGAAGCGACCGCTCCGAAGACGGGCCGCAAGCGCGAAGTGCTCGATAGTGTGACCATCCGCTTCGCCGGCGACTCCGGAGACGGCGTCCAGCAGGTCGGAGGCCAGTTCACGACGACCTCCGCGATCGTCGGCAACGACCTGTCGACCTTCCCCGACTTCCCGGCCGAGATCCGCGCCCCCGCCGGCACGCTCCCGGGCGTCTCGGGCTTCCAGATCCAATTCGCCGCGAAGGACATCCATACGCCCGGCGACCAGCCGGACGTGCTCGTCGCGTTCAACCCCGCCGCGCTTCTCGTGAACATCAAGGACATGGCCCCGAACTCCGTGGTCATCGTCAACACCGACGCGTTCGACGAGGTCGACCTCAAGAAGGCGCAGTGCACGACGAACCCGCTCGACGACGGCACGCTGAGCGCCTACAACACGTTCCGGATCCCGATCACCGAGCTGACGCTCAAGGCCCTCGAGACGGTCCAGATGACCCACAAGGACAAGGAGCGCTGCAAGAACTACTTCGCGCTCGGCGTCCTGTACTGGCTCTACAGCCGGCCGCTCGAGACGACGCTCCAGCACATCCAGGACAAGTTCGGCAAGGACAAGTACGGCAAGCCCACGCCGCACCTCGTCGAGTCCAACTCGCTCGCGCTCAAGGCGGGCTGGGGATACGCCGAGGCGACGGAGCTCTTCCGCTCGCAGTATGAAGTTCCGCCCGCGACGTACGCGCCGGGCCGGTACCGCAACGTCATGGGCAACGAGGCCCTCGCGCTGGGCCTGGTCGCGGGGGGCAAGCTGAGCGGGCTCTCCATCTTCTACGGGAGCTACCCGATCACGCCCGCGAGCGACATCCTGCACGATCTCTCGAAGTACAAGAACTTCGGCGTCGTCACGTTCCAGGCCGAGGACGAGATCGCCGCGGTCACCGCCGCGATCGGCGCTTCGTACGCGGGCGCGATCGGCGTCACCGGGACGAGCGGCCCCGGCGTCGCCCTGAAGAGCGAGGCGATCAACCTCGCGGTCATGGTCGAGCTGCCGCTCATCATTTGCGACGTCCAGCGCGGCGGCCCGTCGACCGGCCTGCCGACGAAGACCGAGCAGGCCGACCTGCTCCAGGCCCTGTACGGCCGCAACAGCGAATCGCCCGTCTGCGTTCTCGCGCCGTCGACGCCCGGCGACTGCTTCGACATCGCGATCCAGGCGGTCCGCATCGCCACGAAGTACATGGTGCCCGTCTTCATCCTGTCCGACGGGTACCTCGCGAACGGCGCCGAGCCGTGGAAGCTGCCGAAGCTGGCCGACCTGCCGAAGATCCCGGTCAAGTTCCAGACCGAACCCGACCACTTCGCGCCGTACCTGCGCGACGAGATCACGCTCGCCCGCCCGTGGGCGCTGCCGGGGACGCCCGGCCTCGAGCACCGCATCGGCGGCATCGAGAAGAGCCACATCTACGGCAACGTGTCGTACGACCCCGACAACCACGACTTCATGTGCCGCATCCGCGCCGCGAAGATCCAGCGGATCGTGCAGGACGTGCCGGACGCGCAGGTCCACGGCGACCCGGACGCGAAGATCCTGATGCTCGGCTGGGGAAGCCCGTACGGCTCGATCACGGCCGCGTGCGAAGAGGCGCGCCGCCGCGGGATCAAGGTCGCGCAGGTCCACCTCCGCCACCTGAACCCGTTCCCGGCGAACCTCGGCGCGATCCTGAAGAAGTACCCGCGCGTCCTGGTGCCCGAGCTGAACCTCGGCCAGCTCCTGACGGTCATCCGCGCGAAGTTCCTCGTGGACGCGCGCGGCCTGAACAAGGTGCAGGGCAAGCCGTTCAAAGTCGCGGAGCTCGTCGAAGCGATCGAACAGGAAGCCAAGTCACTTCAAGGAAACGGAAGCGCCAAATGAGCCCCGAAACAGCGCCGGTCAAGACCGCGGCTCCCAAATACACCAAGAAGGATTTCCAATCCGACCAGGAGATCCGGTGGTGCCCGGGCTGCGGCGACTACGCGATCCTCAACGCGGTCCAGCAGGTGATGCCCACGCTCGGCATCGACCGCGAGAAGTTCGTCTTCATCTCCGGCATCGGGTGCTCGTCGCGGTTCCCGTACTACATGAACACGTACGGGTTCCACACGATCCACGGCCGCGCGCCGGCGGTGGCGACGGGCGTCAAGCTCGCGAACCCGGGCCTCGAGGTGTGGGTCGTGACGGGCGACGGCGACGGGCTGTCGATCGGCGGCAACCACATGATCCACGCGCTGCGCCGCAACGTGGGCCTGAAGATCCTGCTCTTCAACAACCGGATCTACGGCCTGACGAAGGGGCAGTACTCGCCCACGACGCCGCTGGAGCAGAAGAACAAGAGCGCGCCGTTCGGCGTCATCGACCAGCCGATCAACCCGATCTCGCTCGCGCTCGCGTCCGAGGCGACGTTCATCGCGCGCTCGGTCGACATCTATCCGAAGCACCTGATGGACATCGTGCGCCGCGCGTCGCTGCACCAGGGCTCGGCGTTCATCGAGATCTACCAGAACTGCAACGTCTTCAACGACAAGGCGTTCTCGCAAGTCACGGACAAGGAGTTCCGAGACGACCAGAACATCGCCCTTGAGCACGGCAAGCCGCTCGTCTTCGGGAAGAACAAGGAGAAGGGCATCCGGCTGAACGGGCTCCGGCCCGAGGTCGTGAAGCTCGGCGAGAACGGCGTGACCGAGAAGGACCTGATGATCCACGACGAGAAGAATTCCTCGCTCGGCTATCTCCTTTCGCGCATCACGTACCCGGACTTCCCGACGCCGCTCGGCGTCTTCCGCGACGAGACGTTCCCGACCCTCGAGCAGCGGACGATGGACCAGATCACCAAGGCGAAAGCGAAGCTGGGAGAAGGCGATCTCGACAAGCTGCTGTACAGCGGCGACGTGTGGGAAGTGAAGTAGGAGGAAGAGGGAGTCCCAAGTCCAACGTCCGACGGCCGACGTCCGAAGTCGAAGAGTCCGAGGTCACGACCCGAGTCGATCCCATGCCAGAGTTTTTCCTGGCGGCCGCACTCCTGCTCCAAGCCCCACCCGCGCAAGATCCGAAGTCCGAGATCACCGAAAAGGAAGCGATCGAGTTCGCTTCCCGGATGGAGAAATTCCTCCTGGATGGTCTATATGAGAAGTTTGACGAACTGTTCGACATGAAGGGGATTGTGGAGGACGCCATCCGTGGACTTCCCTTGGCCAAGGATGATGCGGATGCCTTCCGTACTCGGTCAATTGAGGGATTTGCCTTTGGCAAGAAACTGGCGTCTGGGTCAGGAGACTCCTATCGCTTTCTCCGCATCCTCCCTTCCTCGGTGCCGCCTCAACCTGTTTTCAGACTGATGACGCAGAGTGGGATCAACTACCACCAGTACCGGCTCAAGAAGACCCCGGAAGGGCAAATCCGCATTGCGGACTTGTTGAATCATATGGCTGGCTATTGGTGGACGCCTGTCTGGCGCAGATACGCCCTGGCTCTGCTAGCACTCGATCCGGGTCTCAAGGAAAAGGTGCCGAAGCAGGACGTGGATTTTGCGAACCACATCGAGAAGATCAGGGAAATGGAGCAAGCGGCGAATGAAGGCAGATCCGCGCGAGCGTTGGCTATCTATGGAGAACTCCCGCTCTCCGTCAAGCGCGACAGGATCGTGCAGATCACCCGGGTCAAGGCGGCGATCAAGGGAAGCACCGACGATTACGTGGCCGCCGAAGAAGAATTCAACCGCTTCTTCCCCGATGACCTGTCGAAGGACTTGATCGGACTCGACGCTCA
>DASTON010000216.1:0-4057 GCA_035762525.1 Planctomycetota bacterium
AACGTCGCCGCCGCGGTCGGTCTCGAAGATCTCGACGCCGAGTTTCGCCAGCCGCTCGCGGTCGACGAGGACGTGCTCGGCCCGCGCGACCTTCCCGAGCGTCACGACCGGCTCGTGCTCGAGGAGGAGCAGCGTGTCGGGGATCTCGCGGGCGATGCGTCGCGCCACGAGGTCGCGCTGGAGGTGGAGCGCGTCGCCGTACCGCGTCCGGCCGAGGAATCGCACGTCGCAGGGCGTCACGGCGCGGTCCCCGACGCGAGGCGCACGAGCCAGTACGCGACGAACGCGACGATGAAGCCGAGGAGGATATACACCGCGCGCTTGTCGTTGAGGTTGGGCAGGAGGTCGCGGCCCGTCACGAAGCCGATCGCGATCGCGATCCAGGCGAGCGCGGCGCCGAGCGCGACAACCGGCGCGAATGCGTGGTACTTGAAGCTGGCGGCGGGCTCGCCCCGTCCGAGCGCCGCGAGGGCGCGCGTCATCCCGCACCCGGGACATGAAAAGCCGGCGGCCATCTTGATGGTGCACAGGGGGATGCCGGAGTCGGAGGGCCGCCACAGCGCGGCGCCGATGAACAGCGCGGAAAGTCCCGCGAAGACGACGACCCTAGAACGCGAGCGCGGCGACTTCGCGATGGAGCCGGACGTGCTTGTTGAGCTCATTCTGGAAGACCGCGACGGCGAAAATCCACACGGGGATGACGAGAGAGACGCAGAGGAGCGACGTGGTCATCACGGCGAGCATCACGGTGGGCGTCACGAGATCGCGGCACGGAATCTCCTCCGCCACGCAGGTTTCCTGGAAGGCCCGCGCGTACACGAACATCACATAGTAGATCCAGAACGGGAACATTCCCAACGTCGCCACGTGGGTCGCGATCGAGAGGACGAGGTCGCGCGTGGGCTCGAGGCCGCGCGCCTTCCCGCCCGCGTGGGCCTGCACCTCGCGCATCTGCTCGTGGAGGACGTAGAACGCGTACATCCCGCACGTGAGGAGGCCGAGGCCGACGATCGCGGTGATGCCGCGCTCCGTGAGCTGGGGCGGAGGGGGCGCCGGCGCGGGCCCCTCGCCCGTCGGCGACGCGAGGTTGGACTTGCACCACCGGCAGACGCGCGCGGAGGCGAGCACGTCCTCGTCGCAGAAGGGGCAGGCTTTGAGGACGGTCCCGCCGCAGGAGGGGCAGAGGCGGGCGACGTCCTCGATCTCGGCCGCGCAGAACGGGCAGGCCCGGGTCACGGCCCTAGGATACCGGCTGGTGGCGCTTCCAGTGGGTGTTGGCCTCGTTCTGGAGGATCAACGTCGAGACGATTCCGAAGCCGAAGAGCGTCAGGACGAGGCAGGCCACGGTCACGTCCTGGACGGGCGCCTGTTCGTCCTCGCAGATGGTCTTCAGCTCCTGGGCGTACCGGTAGTCGGCGTAGAAGAACCACAGGCCGCACGTGATGATCCCCAGGACGATGTCGAGCCCGGGGTTCAAGGCGCCCGGGCGGCGCGAGTGGGCGTTGAATTCCGTCCCGAGCTGGTAGCGGACGATGAGGCCGTAGATTCCGCACGTGATGAGCGTGAGGAGGAGCGTGGCGATGATGTTCCGCTCGGAGCCGATCGGCGCGCTGGGCAGCGCGGGCGGCGGAGGCGGGGGCGTCATCGCCGGCGGCGGAGCGGGAACGTGCTGCGGCGACTTGCAGAGCGGGCACACCTGCATCAGGACCGGGATGTCCTCGGCGCAGGCGACGCAGCGCTGGATCAGCGCGCGGCCGCACTTCTTGCAGACGCGGTTTCCGGCTTCGGTCTCGTGGGCGCAGTACGGGCAGTGCAGCATGGCGGATCTCACCCCTTAATGAACCTCAATCTAACCTAAGACTGCACCAGGACCAACTCGTTACATGAAGAGCATCCGGCAGCCTGCATCCGGCATCCAGGGAAGACCGAATCTCGAATCACGAATCACGAATCTCGGAGGCTCAACCAAGCCTTACCGGCATACGCCAATCAAGTGCATCCGGCATCCTGCATCCCGCATCCGGGGGGCGGCAGACGGCAAACGGCTAACGTCACGGCAAACGGCCAACGGCGAACCGCCTCGGGCCCCTACATGTGGATCGGCAGGCCGTAGATCGAGTGCGCGGCTTCGCTGATCGCTTCGGACAGGGTCGGATGCGGGTGGATCGTGTGCAGCAGCGTGTCCGCCGTCATCTCGCCGTTCAGGATCGCGACCGCCTCGGGGATGAGCTCGCCCGCCTTCGCGTGGAGGACGTGGATGCCGAGGATCTCGCCGTACTTCGCGTCGGCGATGATCTTCACGAATCCGTCCTCCTCGTGCTCGATGCGCGCCTTGCCGATCGGGCCGAACGGGAACTTGCCGATCTTGACGTCGTGGCCGCGATCGCGCGCCTTCTTCTCGGTGAGGCCGATCGACGCGACCTGCGGGTCGCAGTACGTGACGTTCGGGATGCGGTCGTAGTTGATCGGGTGGGTCTCCATCCCCTTGATGTGGTCGGCGGCGAGGATGCCCTCGGCGCTCGCGACGTGCGCGAGGAGCGGCGTGGGAACGACGTCGCCGATGGCGTAGATGCCGGGCTCCGCGGTTTGCATCGAGGCGTCGACCTGGATGAATCCCTTCTCGACTTTCACCTTCGTGTTCTCGAGACCGAGGTTCTCGACGTTGGGTTTGCGGCCAACGGCGACAAGGACCTTCTCCGCGGTCAGCGTCTCGGTGCTCGCGCCGCCGATCTTCACTTCGTATCCGCCCTTCGCGGCCTTGATCGACTCGGTCTTGGATCCGGTGTGGATCTTGATGCCGCGCTTCTTGAGGATCTTCTCGAGCTCTTTCGCGATCTCCACGTCCTCGAGCGGAAGGATTTGCGGCAGCATCTCGACGATCGCGACTTCGCTTCCGAAGCTGCGGTAGATGGAGGCGAACTCGACGCCGACGGCGCCGGCGCCGATGATCACCATCGACTTCGGGACGGACTCGAGCGCGAGCGCCTCGATGTTGGTGATGATCCCCTTCCCATCGGGCTCCATGCCGGGGAACGCCTTGGCCTCGCTGCCGGTCGCGATAATGATCGCCTTCGTCTCGAGGAGCGTCGTCGCCTTGTCGGCGCCCGCGACCTCGACGAGTCCCGCCTTCTTGATCTTCCCGTAGCCGGTGAAGACCTGGACCTTGTTCTTCTTCATGAGGTACGCGACGCCGTTCCCCTGGCGGCGGAGGATGTCGTCCTTCGACTTCATGAGCTGGGGGAAGTTGAGCTTCACGCCGTCGACTTCGATGCCGAGCTTCTTGGCGTCGAGGATCTGCTCGTAGAGGTACGCGTTGTGGAGGAGGACTTTCGTCGGGATGCAGCCGCGCCAGAGGCACGTGCCGCCGAGCTTGTCGTCCTTCTCGACGATCGCGGTGCGCAGGCCGAGCTGGCCCGCGCGGATGGCGGCGACGTACCCGCCTGGACCGCTGCCGATCACAACCACATCGAACGGACCTTCCTTGGTTTCTGACATGGGGTTCCAGTCTCGAGGTTTCTGTCTAGCTTCCAGCTCCCTGTAGGCCAGCCCAGAAAAGGTAACGAAAAGAGGCGATCGTTGCGAACTCTTGATCAGATTTCGCTGCACACAGCCCCACCCAACTGAGGCGAATTGAGATGCTTGCCCGCACGGGGTTTACGGTCCTAGTTCGCCCCTTTGACACACGTCTCATGCTCTAGACAGGATTTAGGTTTATCACCTTCCAACGTTTCTCAATTGTCTGAACAAGAACTGAGTAAGTGACTCTCCCTTCTGTAAGCAAGTAAAAGACGATCAAATCACCAATTGCATGTGCAATTCTGATACACTTGTTAAACGTGATCTTCGCCTGGGCCTTGGTTTCTGGTAACCCCAACGGCTTCACTTTGCCCTTTTCAACATAGAACGCAAATGGACCAATGTCTCCGGCCTTAGGATCCAGCACAGCCCCAGAGCTGACTATTAGCTTGCCGTGCTTTGTCTTATGGTAGAACTTGATTCGGGCGTCTTGGTCCGCAGCCGCGAGCAGCGTGCTATTGACAAAATTGTTTATGCGAGA
>DASTON010000217.1:0-13177 GCA_035762525.1 Planctomycetota bacterium
ACTGCGCGATCACGTGGCGAAGGAGTTGCGCAAGCTGGGTTATGCCTATATCACCCTGGATTTGCAGGGCTATCGAACCGGGAGCCTCAACGAAACCCTCGGTCATCCGCCCCCTGCCTTCAGCCCGAAGATCTCATAGCGGAGTCGCACGCAGGATTTGAGTCCGACGGAAGGCGGAAGGCGGAAAGCTAGGCCCTCGGGTGAAAGCGGGAGTGAATCCCCTTCAGGCGTGACCGGTCGACGTGGGTATACACCTGCGTCGTCGCGATGCTCGCGTGGCCCAGCATCTCCTGGACATATCTCAAGTCGGCCCCGCCTTCGACCAGGTGAGTCGCGAACGAATGGCGCAGCGCGTGGGGATAGACCCGGCGGCTCAGCCCCGCTCGCCGGGCGGCGTTCCGGACGATTCTCCACAGCGTGACCCGATTCAGCGGCGTTCCGCGACGCCCCACGAAGAGACGGTCCGAGTCGCCCGCCATCGCGGGCCGCTCATCGCGGATCCAGGCGCGCACGGCCTCCACGGCCGGCCCCGCGACGGGCACGATGCGTTCCTTCGATCCCTTGCCAAAGCATCGAACGTACCCGGCGTCCAGATGCGCGTCGGACACCCTGAGGGTCGCGAGCTCGGTCACTCGCGTGCCGCAGGCGTAGAAAAGCTCCAGGATGGCGCGGTCCCGGAGAGGCGCGGAGCTTCCAATCGCTCCCGCGGCGCACAAGTTCGCCGCTTCCGATGCGCTCAGGACTTCCGGAAGGGACCGGCGGCGGGACGGGACGGGAAGGGCGCGCGCGAGGTCCGGAGACGCGCGCCGCTCGCGGGCGAGAAACCGGAGAAAGGATCGGACGGCTGCGACGGCCCGAGCCGCCGAGACGGGCGCCAATCCAAGCTTCTCGAGGCGCGGGGGAAACTCCTCGAGACTGCGGGCGTCGAGGTCGCGCGGCGATTCGATCCCGCGATCCCGGGCCCAGGCGTCGAAGCGGACGAGGTCGCGCCGGTAGGCTGCCAGGGTGTGCGGACTCGCACCGCGCTCCGCCAGGAGCGAGGCCAGGAAGTCGTCGATGTGTTCACGCATGGGCCGCATGAGAGTTATCGGCATTTGGCGCCGGTTGACCCTGTCCCCTCGGGCGCGTAAACTGGATTCCGCGACATGAACTGCATCGCCTTGATTCTGCTCCTCAGCGCACAGGTTCCGCAGGCCACCTCCACTCCGCTTCGCCCCTCGGGGATCGCGGCGCGCATCAACGGCGAAGTCATCACGTGGGACGAGGTCGAGCTCGAGCTTCATTCGGTTCCCGCCGCCAACCGGCCGGAAATGCGGAAGCCGACGCTGCGCCGCCTGGCCGAGGAGATGCTCTTTCTGCAGGAGGCGAAGGCGTACAACATCGACGTGCCCGAGACCCAGATCGACACGGTCATCGAAGCCGAGCGCAAGGCGTCGGGCATGACGATCGAGCGGTACCAGCAGCAGGTCAACTCGCAGTACGGGATCAGCATCACCGAGTACCGGGCCATCCTCAAGCGCCAGCGGATGATCTCGATCCTGATGTCGCGCCTCGCGACGGAGCCGCTGCGCAGCCCGAATTCCAAGCTTCGCCTCCTCCTCGAGTTCGTCTCGCCGGAGGAGATGCGGGAGTATTACCTCAAGAACAAGGCGCAGTTCGAGGAGCTCCGGCAAATCGACGTCGTCTTCATCGCGTTCCAGTTTCAGACTCCCGCGGAGCGCGAAGAGAAAACCCGGCTGGCCGCCTCGATCCGCCGCCGGGTCCTGGAGGATTCGCCCCTGTACGCGCAGGCGCTCGCGCACATGGATCCCGCGCTGATGCCGATCGTGAAGTCCGCGCTGCCCGGGAAGCCCCCCGAATTCAAGCGCCAGCCCGCCTACGAGAATCTCTCGTTCCAGGAAGCGCCGTTCTCCGACGAGATCAAGAAACTCCTCTACGAAACCCTGAAAGAAGGCGACTTGAGCGAGCCCGTGGTCGAGGGGAACCTCGTCTCGCTCTACCACCTGCGCCGGAAGATCAACGAGAAGGAGCGCACGTTCGAGGACGCCCAGCCGTTCATCCGCCGCCAGCTGGAATCGGCGAAACGCCGCATCAACCAGAAGCTCCTCCGCGACGATCTCGTCCGGCGCTCGTTCGTCGAGCCCCCGGACCTCTTCAACTGATGTCCGCCCCGGTTCGAGACAACCTCGCCCGCGTCCGGGACCGCATCGAAGCCGCGTGCGCCCGCTCCGGCCGCGACCCCTCCCGCGTGACGCTCGTGGCCGTAACGAAGGCCGCGAGCGACGCGGAGGTCGAGGCCCTCCTCGACTTGGGCGTTCGCGACCTCGGCGAAAGTCGGGCGGTCGAGGGAGCGGCGCGCGTCGCGAAGTTCGGCCGGGACGTTCGATGGCACTTCATCGGGCATCTTCAAACGAACAAGGCGAACAAGGTGGTCGAGGCGTTTCACGTGGTCCATTCGATCGATCGGGACGGGCTCGCCCGAGACCTCGAAAAGAAGTGCGCCGCGCGTAACAAACGGCTCCAGGCGTTTGTTCAAGTCAACGTGAGCGGGGAAGCGACCAAGGGAGGCTACCGGCCGGAGCAGGCGCCGGCCGCCGCGGCGGGGCGCTGGTCCCATCTCGAAATCCTGGGCCTGATGACCATGGCCCCGGCGGGGGACCCCGAGGCAGCGAGGCCCCATTTCCGCCGCCTGCGCGAGCTCGCGGCCGCCTGCCGGATCGGAAATCTCTCGATGGGGATGTCCGACGACTTTGAAGTCGCCGTTGAGGAGGGCGCCACTCACATTCGCGTTGGAACGGCGTTGCTTAGTTAATGGGCCCCCTGGCTGACAGCTGACGGCTTCTGACGCTGAGTGCTGATCGCTGAAAGCTGGGCGCTTTCCCATGGATCGCGTCGTCTAACTGGTGTCACCCAACTAGTTTGAACCCAATGGTATAGTGGGAACCTCATGGCTCGCTTGATCGTCGAGAAGGGGCACGAAAAAGGGACGTCCATCCCGCTCCCTCCCCGCACCACCACTGTGTTCGGCCGGGACATGACGGCCAACGTCCAGATCAAGGACACGATGGCGTCCCGCTCCCACTTCAAGATCGAGCCCAGGACCGACGGGCTCTGGCTCGTCGACCTCCAGAGCATGAACGGGACGCTGCTCAACGGCCATCCGGCCAAGGAGTCGCGGCTCAACTCCGGCGATCTCATCCGCGTCGGCGAGACGACGTACTCGTTCCTCCCCGACGACGCCGGCGCCGATCCGCTCATCGGCCAGAAGCTCGGCGGATACAAGCTCATCGAGCGCGTCGGCCGGGGCGGCATGGGCACGGTCTACAAGGCGGAGCAGATCGACCTGCAGCGCATCGTGGCGCTGAAGATCATCTCGGAGGAGCACCTCAAGAACCCGGAGTTCATCGAGCTCTTCGTCCACGAGGCGCGCGCCGCGGCGAAGCTCAACCATCCGAACATCGTCCAGGTCTACGACGTCAAGAAGACCAATGAGCTCTATTTCTTCAGCATGGAGTTCGTCCCGGGCGGGAGCGTCCAGGACCTCCTGAACGCCAAGCGGAAAGTCTCCATCCCCGAAGCGGTGCGCATGATCCTCGACGCCGCCCGCGGGCTCGAATACGCCCACAAGAAGGAGATCATCCACCGCGACGTGAAGCCCGACAACTTCATGATCGGCGAGGCGGGCGCGATCAAGATCGGCGACCTCGGGCTCGCCCAGCGGCTCGGCGAGAAGCTCTCCGCCGACAACGAGGACACCGTGATCGGGACGCCGCACTACATCGCGCCCGAACAGGTGCTCGGGCGCCCCGCGGACACGCGCAGCGACATCTACGCGCTCGGATCGACGATGTACCGGATGATCGCGGGCTTCACTCCGTTCCAGGCGCCGAGCGTCCGCGATCTCGTGAACAAGAAGGCGCGCGAAGAGGCGGTCCCCCTGCACACGGCCCTCGGAGGGATCCCCGAACCGCTCAGCATGATCTGCGCGAAAATGATGGCGCGCCTGCCGGAGGAGCGGACGCAGACGATGGGCGAGGTCATCGCGGCCCTCGAGGGATGGTCGCGCGAAGCCCGCGGGGGCGGCGCCGTCCTCCGCGAAGCCCCGCCGGTGCATCGCAAGCTCCTCGTGTCGGCGGTGGCGCTGTTGGCCGTCGTCGTCGTGGGAGGCGTCATCGCGGCCTCGGCGATGCTCAAGAAGGGCGGCGACATGCCGCCCGGCCCGCCCGCGGCCTCCGCGCCCGGGGGGGACGAAGGTTCCCCCGAGTTCAAGTTCGACAAGGCGGCGCTCGAGGAGGCGCGCCTCGACGACCGGAAGCCGGACGAGTTCGACGACGTCATCCGCCAATACGACGCCATCGTGACCCGATGGCCCGACACCGCCTGGGGCAAGGACGCCGACAAGCGGCGCGCGGCGCTCAAGGCGCGGCGCGTCGGCCTCATGGCGGCCCGCGGCCTCAAGTCCCTCGACGATCTCGACATCGAGACCTGGAAAGGGCTGCTGCAGTCCTTCCAGGCCGGCAAGGAGGATCTGGCGGAGGCGGAAAAGCGCGTCAAGGACTTCCGCGGCTTCGCCGAGGACGCCTCGTGGCGGGGAACGGATTCCGCGAAAACGGCCGGCCGCCGCGCCGCGGCGCTCGAGGCGTGGCTTGCGGAGGTGCAGAAGCGGCGGTCCGCGTTCGAGAAACTCCGGGAGCAGTCCGACAAGCAGGTCGCCGAACTGCAGTACCGCCTGGCCTGGGAGGCGTGCAACGAGTTCATTTCGGAAATCGCGGCGTATCCCGCCCCCTCGAAGGACCGCTATGCGACGCTGCTGTTCGACATTCCGGCGCGGCGATTGCAGGACAAGATCGTCGAGCAGGCCGGCAAGGCGTTCGATGCGGCCGCGCAGGAAGCGGCCGCGCTCGAGGCGAAAGGCGAGTACGCCAAGGCCGTCGCCGTCGTGGACGCCTCCGTCCGCCACTCCCTCAAGGACCCGATCGAACGCGCCAAAAAGCTCAACGAGGAAATCCACGAGCGGTGGACCGCCGCGAACGCGAAGGCCGAGGAAGCCGCGAAGGCGGAGCAGCTCCGTCTCGGAAAGCTGGACCGCGCCGACTTCGACGCCGCCGCGCGCCGCTGGCGCGAGCTGATCCTGCGCTTCGACCCGAAGCCGGTGCTGGCCGAAGCCTCCACGATCACCCGGACGACCGCCGACCGCTTCCCGCGATTGCCGGCCGCCGAAGCGCGACTCCTTTCGCGGATGGCGCCGATCCGCGTCCTGGCGGAGTTCAAGGACCTCCTGATCCAGGAGTTGAACGAGAATCCGCCCGGCGTGCCCAACCGGATCACGATCGGCAAGACGACGGGATCGATCGTCAAGGCAACCGACACGCATCTCACCGTTTCCGTCGGCGGCAGCAGCGTGATCGAGCCCGCCTACGCCGAGCTGCTGTCCGGAGGCGACCAGGCGGGATTCCTGGACTTCCTGCGCGCCGCGGGCAAGAACGCGAGCCCGCGGTGGACGATGGGATTGGCGGTGCTGTGCCTCGAGCTCGGCCTCTACGAAAGGGCGGCCGAAGATCTCCATGGACTCGAGAAATCGACGGACGAATCGGTCCGCAAGTTCCTCGCCGAGATGAAGCCGATGGCCGAGGACCTGCGCTATCCGGATTCGGACGAGATCGAAGCCCAAAAGCACTTCGACCGGCTGACCCTCGCGCTGAAGGATCCGCCGGGATCGACCCGGTACGACATCGCGCGCACCGTGCAGATTCTCCGGACGCGGTTCGGCGGAACGAATTTCTACCTCGCCCAGAAGGAGAAGATCGACGAGATCGAGAAGGACCGCGCCGAGAAGGACCGCCGCGAGCGCGAGAAGGGAATCCTGGCGGAGCGCTTCGCCAAGATCCGGGCCGCGCGGGCGAAGGAACAGGGCCTGGCGAGGGGGAAGGAGACCGAGATCACGCGGGGCCTTGCGTCGCTCAAGGACCCGATCGAGCGCAACTACCACTACGGAGAGTCCCAGTGCGGCTACGGCAACATGGCCCCGTCGACGAAAGCGCTGCTGGACGCGCTGGAGCTGTCGTTCCGGAAATTCCCGCCGCCCCCGAAGCGGGATTTCACCGACCCCAATTCCCCCATGGTCTGGACCGCCCGGGTCGGCTTCAGCCTGATGCGGAATTTCCAGCTGCAGAAGCAGGAGGCGCGCGGCCTGGAGTACCGCACCAAGATCGACGTCAAATTCCAGGACGGCGTGGAGTTCGTCCCCTGGACTTCATACAAGAAGACGCACGTGGAGTGGTCGGAGCAGGTCGCGGAACGGCTGAAGAAGCACGGCGACAAGCTTGCGGCCCTGGAAAAGGAGCTGCAGGAAAACCCCGATCCCAAGGTCCTGTTCGAGCTGGCGGATTCGCACGACCTCCTGCGGAACGCGGTCGACGCGCGGGGGCTCTACTCCGCCCTCATCTCCGAATTCCCGGATCATGAAAAGGTGAGGAGCGGCGACGCGCTGCTGCGCATGGCGGAGATGACCTACCTGCTGCGGGACGTGGCCCGGGCGGATGAGCTCTACACGCAGATGAAGACGGCGTACCCGATGCATCCGAAGGTCGTCGGGGCGGGCGCCTTCGACAGCGTCGAGGCCCGGCTCAGATCATGCAATTACCTCAAGAACAACACGGGCCTGTCCAAGTAGGCCGCCCCGAGCCGCGCGCGTCCTCCGACCTCACGGAGTTCCTGCGGCGCGCCATCGGCGCCGGCGCCTCGGACGTCATTCTCTCGGCGGGCGCGGCCCCCGCGCTCCGCATCCAGGGCGAGATCGCGCTCCAGGACCGCGCGCCCCTCACGGCTTCCGAGGTCCGGAAGCTCGTCTACGGCATCCTGCGCGACGACCAGATCGCCCGCCTCGAGGCGGAGCTCGAGCTCGATTTCTCCTTCACCCTCGACGGCCGCGAGCGCTTCCGGGGAAACGCCTTCTACCAGCGGCAGACGGTGGGGGCGGTCCTCCGGCTGATCCCGGACAACATCCCCGACATCGAGGCGCTCAATCTCCCGCCGGTCATCGAGGAGTTCGCGACCGCGACGCAGGGACTCGTCCTGGTGACGGGGCCGGCGGGGCACGGCAAGTCGACGACGCAGGCCGCGATGATCCACCGGATCAACAAGACCCGGCGCGCCCACATCATCACGGTCGAGGACCCCGTGGAGTTCGTCCATCCCAACCTGCACTCCGTGATCGAGCAGCGCGAGGTCGGGCTGGACACGAAATCGTTTTCCGAGGCGCTGCGCCACGTCCTGCGCGAGGCGCCCGACGTCATTTTGGTGGGGGAGATGCGCGACGCGGAGTCCATCGCGTGCGCCCTCACGGCGGCGGAGACGGGGCACCTCGTCATCGCGACGCTTCACACGAACGACTCCGTCCAGGCGGTGGACCGCATCGTGGACCCGTTCCCGGCCAGCCAGCAGGGCCAGGTGCGGAGCCAGCTCTCGATGGCGCTCCTCGGCGTGGTCAGCCAGCGCCTCATCCCGAGGTCCGACGGGCGCGGGCGCGTTCCGGCGGTCGAGATCCTGCGCAACAGCACGGGCGTCGCCCACCTTATCCGCGACGGGAAGTCGCCGCAGATCTACGCGATCATGGAGACGCACGCGCGCGAGGGGATGCGAACCATGGACGCCGCGCTCAAGGACCTCTACCTGCGCGGGATGATCACCTACGACGAGGCGGCCGGCAGAATGAGGAATCCCAAGATGTTGGATAGGTCCTGAGGGAGTCCCAAGTCCAAAGTCCGACGGCCGACGTCCGAAGTCGAAGAGTCCGATGTCACGACTGATTTCTGATGTTTGATTTCTGATTTCTGGGTCACCCATGCTCTGGCTGGCCGGCGCGGCGTTGTTATTCTGGACCGTTTGCGGTTTCCTGTCGGCGTCTTCCCGCGACAACCCCCGCGGCATCATCGTCATCGGCCTCGTCACCCTCGTCCCTGCGTTCTTGATCGTTGTCGCCGCCGCGATGGGGGCGGTCGGCAACCCGATGTTCGGCCTCGTGCTGGTCATCGTCGTGCTGATTCCTGCCGTCCTGCTCCTGCTGCCTTGGTTGAGTCACGCGCTCGGCGAAGCCGTCGAGGGGATCGGCCGCGCGGCCACGGGTGTCGAATCGATGAAGCTCCGCCGTTCCTACGACGCGGCCGAGAAGCTCATGTTCGAGAAGAAGTTCGACGACGCCGAGCGCGAGTTCCTGGCCGGCGCCGCGATCGAAGTCGAGGATCCCGAGCCGCTGAGAAGGGCGGGGGAGGCGTCGCTGGCCGCCGGGAGGGTCGAGGGGGCCGTGCGCCACTTCCGCGGCGCCCTCGCGAAAATCAAATCGGAGGAGGACCGGGCGAGCCTGGGCATCCGCATCGCGGAACTCGAGGAGCGACGACTCGGCGACCGGGCGGGAGCGCGCCGGACCCTGGAGCAGCTGCTCCCGGACCTGTGGCCTGGAAAGTGGGGGGATTACGTGCGCGAGCGGCTCGAAAAGCTGGGACCTAGGGCTTGAGCTTCTTCTGAAGGGCCTCATCCTTCGCCGCGACCTTCTTCGCCATGTCCTGCCGGTGTTTCTTGAGCGCGGCCGCCAGCTTCTCATCCGACTGCGCGAGGATTTGCACCGCGAAGAGCGCGGCGTTCATCGCGCCCGCCTTTCCGATCGCGAACGTCGCCACCGGCACGCCCCCGGGCATCTGCGCCATCGCGAGCAGGCTGTCGAGACCGTTGAGGACGCTCGGGATCGGCACCGCCAGGACCGGCTTCGTGGTGTGCGCGGCGATCACGCCCGCGAGATGGGCGGCGCCGCCCGCGGCCCCGATGAACACCTTCGCGCCGTCCCGGTCGGCCTGCTCCAGGTAGGCTGTCAACTCCTTGGGCGTCCGGTGGGCGGAGAGCACGCGCACCTCGTGGCTGACGCCGAAGTCCTTCAGGACCGTCACCGCGTCCTGGAGGTGCTCCAGGTCGGAGTCGCTTCCCATCAGGATCCGGACGTCCGCGCGAGTCATGGGGCGGTATTTTAGGGACTCTCTCGCGCTCTCGCCAGCCGATAAAGACTGCATGGGCCTCGCCGACGACTTTCTCCGCCACCTCCGGGGGGCGCGCAACCTCTCCAAGCACACCCTTCGGGCGTACGGGGGCGATCTCCGCCGGTTCGCGCAATTCCTCGGCGGCGAGGAGCCGATCGCGGCGGGGCGGATCAACGTCTCCGTCCTGAGGCGCTACCTGGCCTCGCTCGCGGCGACGAACCGCGCGAAGGCGTCGACGGCGCGATCGCTGGCGTGCCTCCGCACGTTTTTTTCATTCCTCGAGCGGCGGGGCGTCGTGCGTTCCAATCCCGCGTCGGACCTGCGCGGCCCGCGCAAGGAACGCCGGCTCCCGGGAGTGCTCGACGAACGGGACATCGAGAAACTGCTCGAGGCGGCGGGGGGACGCGGCTTCGCGGCGCGCCGCAACCGGGCGCTCCTGGAAACCATCTACGCCGGAGGCCTGCGCGTGTCCGAGGCGGTGGGGCTCGACGTGGCCGACGCGACGCTCGACACGGGTCTCGTGCGAATCCGCGAAGGCAAGGGGTCGAAAGAGCGCCTCGCGCCGATCGGCCGTCCCGCGGCGCGGGCAATCGAGGCCTGGCTGGACGAGCGCCGGCGCCTCGCGCGGAACGACGGCGGGGCGCTCTTCGTGAACGCGGGCGGCGGCCGGCTCGACGTGCGGTCGGCGAGGAGGATCGTCGTCGCGGCGGCGAAATCCGCGGGGCTCGCAGGGCGCGTGACGCCCCACACGTTGCGGCACAGCTTTGCGACCCACCTCCTGGACCGGGGATGCGATCTGCGGAGCGTGCAGGAGCTGCTGGGACACGAGAACGTG
This sequence comes from Planctomycetota bacterium, assembly GCA_035762525.1. Taxonomy (GTDB): domain Bacteria; phylum Planctomycetota; class MHYJ01; order MHYJ01; family JACPRB01; genus DASRJF01. The sequence continues at coordinate 9,862 of DASTON010000217.1, forward strand.
ACGACGACGCAAATCTACACGCACGTGAGCGTAGGGCGGTTGAAGCAGGTGTATGAGCGGGCCCACCCTCGAGCGAAGCGCGGTGCCAGCTAGACGAGTTCAGAGTTCGGGGTTCATCGTTCGTTCGTGGTTCCCGGTTCGCAGGTCCAGACCGGAACGCAGAACTCAGCACGAACTCCGAACGCAGAACGCAGAACTTTTCTAATCCTCGAAGAGCTTCCTCACTTCGGCGGGCATTTCAACGGCGGCTTTCCCGATCTCCTGAATCTCCGCAGTGCGCGAGACCGTCAGATCCAGCGTTCCATCCTTGTCCTCGATCTGGATCTTGGCGTCGGCGGTGAACTTGATGATGCGCCCGTCGGCCACCCAGGCGCGTCCCGTGCCTTCGTACGTCCCCTTGCCGAGCATCGCGCCCACGCCCGCGGGCAGGAAGCTCTTGACCCCGCCTTCCGTCAGGGGGCCTTCGTAGACGACGCAGGAGACGTCGCCGAGCTTCTCCTCGCCGTCCTTCCTCCTGATCTCCTTGAACCGCCCCTCGAACTTCTTCAGCTCCTCGTGGGGAGGTTTCAGGCCGGCGGCGATCAGGGGGATCCGCGCCGCGTGCGGGCCTTCGCCTACCTTGGTTCCGAGCCGGAGGTGCACCCACGCGCCCGAATCGGGATCCTTGATGGCGGCTTTCTTTCCCGACCTGAACAGGGCGCCGAAGGGCCCCATCGACGCCGAGAATCCCTTTTCCTTGTCGTAGACCCCGGACAGCTCGACCGGATCCGCGAGGAAGGGCGTTCCATCGACCGAGATCCGGCCCTTGAAGCGGTAGTTCTCGAGCTCGCGCGTCTTTTCCGCGGCCTTCGCGAGATCTTCCCTGGCATCGGGCAGCGCCGCCTGCGCCAGCGCTCCGGCGAGAACGAAAAGCGCAACCGGCATCATTTGGCCCTACGCAACATAACAGGGATTATCGGACACGCCCCCGAGGGGACTACGCACGGAACCGGCCCATCGGCAGCCCGTATTTCCACAGGAACGCGATGGCGGTTCCCACGCCCAGGAACGTGAAAAAGATGCCGCCGCCAAACTTCTCGTGGTACTTGAAGAGGACGAGCACTCCCCCCATGAGAATCGAACCCAAGTGGCCGCTCGGACCCGTCGGAAAGAACTCGCTCATCTTGACGCCGCCGAGGGCCCCGACGACGATTCCCAGCCACGCCGTCCCCAGAAGGATCAGGCACGCGGTCAGAATCCTGCCCCATTCGTGTTCCCAATCTGAAAGGAGCAGGCGGACAGAAAGCGCGACGCCGACGACCATCGGGGCGGTCATCAGGAAGATCTGCACCAAGGGCAGTGTCGAGAGCTTGAAGAGACCGCCGACCGACACGGGGACGAGCGGACCCACAAGCCAGCATGCGAAGAAGATCTGGCCCTTGATTGACGCGGCGGTCTTGAACCAGCCGTAGCCGGTCGCGACCAAGCTCCGGCCGGCCTCGGGATCCTGAACCTGGGGCGGTTTTCGCTCGGGGAGCCCGGCCTCGAGGTCCCGTTTCTCCCGATCGACATCCCGAAAGAAGAACTTCCGCGCGACTTTCGCGCCGCACGCGCAGTCGTGCGACTTGACCTCGTGCTCGCACTCGCATTTCGCCGCCTTCGCCAAAAGGCGGAACTGGTTGGTGCGGTGGCAATTCGCGCAGGCGAGGTGCAGCCCCTCTTTTTCGCACTTGGGGCACCGGTAGTAGACGATCCCCGGGGTTTTCTTCGACGTGTCCGTCATTACCTAGCGCTCTTCCGGACTCTCCAGCCGCTGGCTCGACCTCATCCAGGGAACGTATTCCCGGCCTTCCAGGATGTCCTTGTATTGCCTGGGATCCAGGGAGGCGAGGGCGCGGCCGACCTGCTTGGCCGGATCCCGCGTCTCGACGATGCACACGCCGCCCTTCTTGAGCGACACCTCGCTGACGAATCCCAGGAGACGGGCCGCGAGGCGTCCCAAATCGGGCTGATGCCCCACAAGCATCACGGTGCCGAGCGCTTCCCGGTGCAGCTTCCAGCACAGCTGCTCGATATCGCCGCCGATGCCGAGGTTGGGCTCGATCTCGGGCTTGATCTTGATCCGCTTCGACGCGATCCCCGCCGTCTGGAGCGCCCGCATCAAGGGGCTGGTCCACAGGCCTTCGACGGTCCCGAGGGTGGCCGCGATCACCCTTCCCAGGAGATCCGCCTGTTCGCGTCCTTCCGCGGTCAGGATGCGATCCGCATCCTCCTTCGAGTCGGCCTTGTCCTCGGCGGCGCCGTGACGGGCGATGATGACTTTCATGATCGTGAGTCTAGGCCTTCTGGCGCCTTTTGAGGAGGTTCAACGCGCTGCCCGCCTTGAACCACTCGATCTGCTCCGCCGTCAGGCTGTGGCGGAGACTGATCGTCTCCCGTTTCCCGTCCTCGTGGTGCACGACGCCTTGGACGACCGACCCCGGCGCCAGGGACGACAAACCCGTGAGGCTGATCCGGTCCGTTTCCCGAACCTTGTCGTAGTCCGAAGGATCCGTAAACGTCAGCGGCAGGATCCCCTGTTTCTTGAGATTCGTTTCGTGGATCCGCGCGAAACTGCGCACGATCACCGCCGCCGCGCCGAGGAAGCGGGGCGACATCGCCGCGTGCTCGCGGCTCGATCCCTCCCCGTAGTTTCCATCCCCCACCACGATCCACCGCAGTTCTTTCGCCTTGTAAGCGCGCGCCACCGCGGGCACGGACTGGTCTCTCTCACCGGTGAGCAGGTTCACAGTCACGCCCGCCTTGCCGGAGAACGCGTTGATCGCGCCGGTGAACATGTTGTCGCTGATGTTGTCGAGGTGCCCCCGGAACCTCAGCCACGGGCCCGCCGGCGAGATGTGGTCCGTCGTGCACTTGCCCTTGGCCTTGAAGAGGAGCGGGCATTCGACGAAATCCTTGCCGTCCCATGCGGAGAACGGATGGAGGAGCTGGAGCCGCTTGCTCTTCGGGTCGACCGTCAGCTCGACGTTCGCCGCCTGCTCCGCCGGCGCCACGAATCCCTCCATCGGGGTCGCGAAACCCGCGGGCGGCACTTCATCGGCCGGCGCGGGAGGCTTCAGCCGCACCGACCGGCCGTCCGGGGCCTTGAGCTCGTCGGTGAGCGGATTGAACGAGAGGCGTCCCGAGAGCCCCACCGCCATCACGATCTCGGGACTGGCGATGAACGAGAGCGTGTCCGGGCTCCCGTCGTTCCGGCCCGGGAAGTTGCGGTTGAACGAGTTCAGGATGCTGTTCCGCTTCGGCACGTCGGCCCCCCGCTTCCACTGGCCGATGCACG
>DASTON010000218.1:0-13069 GCA_035762525.1 Planctomycetota bacterium
GCGCAAATGAGCAGGGGCATTCCCTGGGCCTGCTCGATCTGCGCGTCGAGCAGGGCGCCGACCACGAGGATGGGAATCGTGGCGACGATGAGGTACGCGAGTTCCCTCCGGCGCGCCGAGGCGAGTTCGAGGATGCGCCTCCAGTAATAGAGGAAGACGGCGGCCAGCGAGGCGAGATGAAGGATGAGGGTGAAGACGAGATTGTTCTCCAGGTTCTTCATGCCGAGCAGGTGGTTGGCGAGCGCGAGGTGGCCGGAGCTCGAGATCGGAAGGAACTCGGTCAGGCCCTGGATGATGCCGAGGATCAGGGCCTCGGTGGTGGACATGGGATCTCCTGTCGGGTTATCGGCCGCTTGGGTCCGCCGGCTTCACTCCAGCAAGTCGATCAGCAGCTTCGCCAGATCCCGTTTCGCGATCCGCCGGAACGACTCGCGGGAACCGTCCGCGTGGATCACGGTGGCTTCGATCCGGTCCGCGCCGAATGCGGCCGGCGAATCGAGCACGACATGGTCCAGCCGCTTCGAGGCGAGCTTGCCGAGAGCGTTCGCGATTTCGTCCTTCGTCTCCAGGGCGAAGCCGATGAGAATCCGCTTTCCCTTGGCACGGCCCATTTCGCCCAGGATGTCGGGAGTCCTCACCAGGTCGAGGGTCATCCGGGCCGCGGACTTCTTGATCTTCCCCTTCGCGCGTCGCGCGGGGCGATAGTCGCTCACGGCCGCCGTCGCGATGACGGCGTCGGCCGACCTGTAAGCCTTCAAGGCGGCGTCGCGCATTTCGAGCGCGCTCGTGACCCGGAGCACGTGGGCGCCTCGCGGATCACTCAGGCCGCAAGGGCCCGTGACGAGCGTCACGCGGTGTCCCGCGCCGACGGCGGCCTCCGCGCAGGCGAAGCCCATGGCGCCCGTGGAGGGGTTGGAGAGAAAACGGACGTCGTCGAGGTATTCCCGGGTGGGCCCGGCCGTGATCAGGACGCGCACAGGACGCCCTCGACTCTCTCCACGATCTCGAGGGGTTCGGCGAGGCGGCCGACGGCGTAGGTCCCGCACGCGAGGAAGCCTTCGTGCGGCTCGATGACCTGGCAGCCGAGCTCGCGGATGGCGGCGAGATTCTTCTGGAACGCCTTGTTGCCCCACATCCGGTCGTTCATCGCCGGGGCGACGAGGACGGGACAGCGCACCGCCAGCAGGAGCGACGTGAGCATGTCGTCCGCCAGCCCGTGCGCGATCTTCGCGATGAGGTTCGCGGTGGCGGGCGCGACCAGGACGAGGTCGGCCTTGTCGGTCAGGGAGATGTGGGTCGCGTCGATGACGCTCTCGGGATCGAACTGGTCCACCATCACGCGGATGCGGGTGAGGGTCTGGAACGTGAGCGGCCCGACGAAGTGCGCGGCGGACTTCGTCATGACGACGGGGACCCGCGCGCCGCGCTGGACCAGCTGGGAGACGACCTCCGCCGCCTTGAAGGCCGCGATGGAGCCGCCGACCCCGACGACGACCGTCTTTCCGTCGAGGGGCTTCCGGCCGGCGGACTTCTTTTTCATCTACTCCTTCTTGCGGGACTTCCGCTCGCCGGGCTCGTCGTCCAGCATCCCCTCCCACTGAAGCTTGCCCTGGCGGATCTCCTCGAGCGCCACGTCGATCAGGTTCTTGTGGTCGGTTTCCACGAGTCGGGCGGCGCCCTTGACGAGCTCCTTCACCCGCTTCTGGATGAGGACCGTCAGCTTGAAGCGCCCGCCGAACTTCTCGGCCATGGCATCGATTTCCGACTTGTCCATTACGCCCTCGATCATAAGAGTTTCCTTTTCCTCAATTCGTCTTCGATGTCCCGGGCCGCCTGTTCGACGGTCCGGTTGGTCACGACGACTTCGTATTCGCCTTTTCGCGCCATTTCGCCCGAGGCCTTCGAGAGCCTCCGCCGCGTTTCATCGGGGTTGTCGCCCCGCGCCGCCATCCGCCGCTCCAAGTCGTCGGGCGAGGGCGGCATGAGGAAGATGCCCAGGCACGGGCGGCCGGAATCCTTGACCGCCGCGTGCCCCTGCACGTCGATCGCCAGGATCACGGTCTTCCCCTCGGACAGGAGCCTGTCGACCGGCCCCGCCGGCGTGCCGTACCGGTGGCCGTAGATCGTCGCGTGCTCCAGGAACTTCCCCGCCGCGACCTCCGCTTCGAACTGCTCCGGGGTGTAGAAAATATAGTCGCGGTGGTTCACTTCTCCCATCCGGCGCGGGCGCGTCGTCGCGGACACCGACCGCGCGAGGCCGGTCGTCTTGATGAGCGCGTTGACGACCGTCGTCTTTCCGACGCCGGCCGGGCCGGACACCACGACCAGGGTTCCGATGGTATTCACTCGACGTTCTCGGCCTGTTCCTTGATCTTCTCGAGCTCGGACTTGATCCGGACGGCCGCCTCGGATATTTCCGCGTCGCCCCCCTTCGAGGCGAGCGTGTTCGTCTCCCGCACCATTTCCTGGGTCAGGAAATCCAGCCGCCGGCCGATCGAGCCCGCTTCATCCACGATCCCCCGGCAGCTCCCGACGTGCGCCCCCAGGCGCTGCAGCTCCTCGCTGATGTCGGACTTGTCGGCGAACAGCGCGATCTCCTTCGCGAGGTCCGCCTTCGAACCGTCGAAGCCCCGCGCGGTCACGAGGGCGGAGATGCGCTCGTCGAGCTTCCTCTGGTAGGTCTCGACGACCCGGGGGGCTCGGACGAGGATCTGCGCCGCCGCGGCCTCGATGGTGTCGAGGCGCGCCAGGATGTCCTTCCGGATGCCGGCGCCCTCCCGGCCGCGGCCCCGGATCAGGTCGTTGATCGCGCGTTCCACAAGCCGCTTGACGCCCGTCCAGGCACGGGTCGGATCGTCGGCCGCGGGACTGGGCGAAGCCCACAGGGGCGGCGCGGCGAGGACCGACTGGAAGGGAACCGGCTCCTTGATCTTGAGGGACTTCCGGATCGCGTCGATCCGGCGATAGAAGTCGCGGATCTGCCGCGGGTCGGGGCGAAGCGCCGGGTCGGGCCCCAGCTTTTTCATGGTGACGGATATGTTGACGCTGCCGCGCTCCATCTTGGAGCGGACCATCCGGTCGACGTCCCCCTCGTACCGGGAAAGGGGTTCCGGGAGGTTGACCTTGACCGACAGGAAGCGGTGATTGACCGACCGGGCTTCCACGTCGATGTCCAACCGGCGGGCGCGCCCGGAGGCGCGTCCGAAACCCGTCATGCTGTTCATCGATCAGGGGGACCCCGGCGGAGCGGGCAGGGGAGCGGGCGCCGACTGCGTCGGCACCAGGGGCGCCGTCAGGCTCGCCCTCCGCGTCGCGTAGACGTTGATGAGGATCGCGAGGACCAGGAAGGAGACGGCGAGCCCGATGGTGAACCGGTTGATGTGCTGGCCCGCCTTCGTTCCGAAGAACGTGTCGCTCCCCATGCCCCCGAACGCGCCCGCGAGCCCCTCGCTCTGCGACGGCGTGATCACGACCATGAAGACCAGCAGGAGGCAGACGATCACGAAGAGGATGCTGAACAGGATCAGCATTCGCTACTCCTTATACCGGGCGATTTTCAGGAACGACGCGGCGTCGAGGCTGGCCCCGCCGACCAGGGCCCCGTCCACGTCGGGCTGCTCCATCAACTCGCGGATATTCTCCGGCTTCACGCTGCCGCCGTAGAGGATGCGGATCCGCTCCGCCGTTTCCGCCCCGGCGATCCGTCCCATCGTGTTGCGAAGGAACCGATGCGTCTCCTCCGCCTGCGCCGGAGACGCCGTCTTTCCCGTGCCGATCGCCCAGACGGGCTCGTACGCGAGCACCGTCCGCGCCGCGTCGGCCGCCGCCACGCCCTCGAACGCCTTCTGCGCCTGGCGCTCGACCACCTTGCGCGTGTCGCCGGCCGTGCGCTCCTCGAGGAGCTCCCCCACGCACACGATCGGCGTCAGCCCGTGGGCCAGGGCTGCCTTGAGCTTCCGGTTCACCTGCTCGTTCGATTCGCCCATGATGTGACGCCGCTCGCTGTGGCCCAGGATCACGTGGGTGCAGCCGGCGTCCTTCAACATCGACGGCGAGATCTCGCCCGTGAACGCCCCTTTCAGCTCCCAATGGACGTCCTGGGCGCCCAGCCGGACGACCGATCCTTCCAGGACGACGCGCACCCGCTCCAAGACGAGGTAATGCGGGCAGACGAGTATTTCGACGCCTTCCGGAGGACGCGCCTCAAGTCCCGCGCGGATCCCGCGGGCGAGCGCCTCCGCTTCCGCCGCGGTCCCGTTCATTTTCCAGTTACCGGCGATCAAGGGGGGCCGCATCGGAACCGAGTATTATGCGTTTCCGCTCGGAACAATCAATAGCCTAGACTTCAGACTAGGGACTGCAGACTGCAGACTGCGGACTCCAGAATTCTGCAGTCAGCAGTCTTCAGTCTGGAGTCTCCCTCATCTTCCATAGGGAATGCACTCGGGGTATGATGGGAAGCGGAGGAACCCCCGATGAAAGCGCTGATCGCCCTGCTCTTCCTGGCGGCCTCCGTGCCCGCCGCCGCCCAGGATCCGCCGCGGGATCCCCTCAAGGATTTCAAGCTCGGCGACCGCGTCGAGCTCTTCCTGAAGAACGGGTTCTCCCTGCAGGGCGAGATCATCGCCATCGATCCCAAGATCACCGAGCTCGAGAAGATGAAAGTGATCACGATCGACATCGGGTGGGAATACCCCGAGCTCAAGGGCCACGTCGGCGTGGAGAAGATCCACATCAAGTCCGCGAAGAAGCTCGACCGCCTGTCCCAGAAGGAGCTGGAAGCGCGCGACAAGGCGCGCCAGGAAGCCCTGAAGCGGATGGAGGCCGAGGACATGGCCCGCCGCGCGCGCATCGCGGCCCGGGACCAGGAACTCGAGATCGAGCGGCTCGAGGCGGAGAAGGCCGAGAAGGCCGAAAAGCTGAAGGGGCTCGCCGCCGATCTCGCGGCCAAGGCCGAATTGCTGAAGAAGGGCGCGGACCTCCACGGCAAGTTTCCCGAGTCGGCCGGCTGGGGACCGGAGAAGCTGAAGGCGATAGGCCAGAAGACGTTCACCAAGGTGCCGATCACGACGGAAGAGAAGGAGTTCCTCGCGAACTACGATGCATGGCTCGGGTACAAGTCTTATCTCGAGGAACAGAAGAGCAAGGAGAAGGAAAAGGAAGCCGTCGAGGACGTGAAGAAGGAGCCCCCGCCCGCGCCGAAGCCCGAAGAGGCTCCCAAGCAGTAACCGGTCCTCCAGCGGCGGGGTACAGGTCCGGCGCCACGCGCTTGCGCGCGGCCTCCGACCCGTCCCCCGCCGCGCGACTTCCCCCGCCATCTTGGACTACAGAGGCTTCCCGCTCGATCCCTTCCAGGAGGCGGCGATCGGGCACATCGACCGGGGCGCGTCCGTCCTCGTCGCCGCCCCGACGGGCGCGGGCAAGACGCTGATCGCGGATTACGCGGTGGCGAAGTGCCTCTCCGAAGGCGCCCGCGCGATCTACACCGCGCCGATCAAGGCGCTCTCCAACCAGAAGTTCCGCGACTTCACGGCCCTCTACGGCGACAAGGTCGGGATCAAGACGGGCGACGTCACCCTCAATCCGGACGCGCGCATCATCCTCATGACGACCGAGATCTTCCGGAACACGATTTTCGAGTCGCCCGAGTCCCTCCACGACGTGCGCTACACCATCTTCGACGAGATCCACTACCTCGACGACATCGAGCGCGGCACGGTTTGGGAGGAATCGATCATCTTCGCGCCGCCCCACATCCGGTTTCTCTGCCTCTCCGCCACCGTCCCGAACGTGCAGGTGCTGGCCGACTGGATCCGCCAGGTCCGCCCCGGGGCGCCGCTGGAAGTGGTCGTCGAGCCGCGCCGCCCCGTGCCCCTGCGCCACCTCATCTACGTCCCGGGCATGGGCGTGAAGCGGCTCGAGCAGCTCGAGAAGATCGAAGGAGGGCCCGACGCGGCCGCATGGTTCCGGAAGACCGGCGCCGACGTCTTCCCGAACGCCTGGCGCGCCCGGCTCATCGACCACCTCGCGGAAGAGGACCGCCTGCCCGCGCTCTGGTTCGCCTTCAACCGGCGCGAATGCGAGGAGTTCGCCCGGCTCGTGCGCCGCCCGCTGCTCAACGAGTCCGAGCGGAAGGAGATCCTCGCCCTGTATGAAGATCTCCTCGCCCGGTTCGCCATCGACCGGGACGATCCGACGTGCGAGACGCTTCGATCGCTGCTGGGGCGTGGCGCGGCGTGGCACCACGCCGGGCTGCTCCCGACGCTGAAGGAAGTCGTCGAGCGCCTGTTCACGAGCGGCCTCGTGCGCCTGCTCTTCGCGACGGAGACCTTCGCGGTCGGCGTCAACATGCCCGCCCGCACGGTCGTCTTCAACACGCTCCACAAGTTCGACGGCGTGCGCGTCGCGTACCTGAGGACCCGCGAGCATCACCAGATGGCCGGCCGGGCCGGACGGCGCGGGATCGACACGGAGGGCACCGTCTACTCCGTCGCGGAGTGGCCGCGGATGCGGGCGCACCAGATCCGCCGGGTCCTGCACGGGGAGATCGAGCCCATCCGGTCGCAATTCAACCTGTCCTACGCGACCCTGCTGACGCTCTACGAGCATCTCGGCGACAAGATCCTGACGGCCGCCGAGAAGTCGTTCGCGAACTTCCATCCGGAAGGCTCGAATCCCGCGAAGCGGTCGTTCGAGCACAAGCGGGGCCAGATGAAGCGGAAGCTCCAGGTGCTGCGGCGGCTCGGCTACATCAAGGATCGGGGCCTCACCCCCAAGGGCAAGTTCGCGAAGCAGATCCAGGGGTACGAGCTCCAGGTCGCCGAGCTCCAGTTCCGCGGCGTGCTGCGCGAGCTCGACGAGACGGAGCTCGCCGTGCTCTTCTGCGGCATCACCTACGAGTCGAAGAAGTCGGACTGGCACCGGAAATCGGATTCGCCGCGCTTCAAGTGGCTCCGGAAGGCGGCGTACCGGGCGGTCGACGAGATCCTCCGCGCCGAGGACCAGGAGAATCTGGAGGATCCGACGAAGGAGCCCGACTTCCGCCTGCAGAGCGCGGTGTCGGCCTGGGCGGGCGGCTGCTCCTGGGAAGAGCTGGAGGGCCACACGGGCGCGAGCGACGGCGATCTCGTGCGCCACCTCCGGCTGGCGATCCAGCTCCTGCGCACGACGTACCACACCGTGGCGGCGGACGATCCCGCGCGCCCGCGGCTGCGCGGCGCCGTGTCGCGCCTGAACCGGGACGTCGTCGACGCCGAGCGCCAGCTGCGGATGGGCGTCTCCGATCTCGCGCCGCCGGAGGAGCCCGCGCCCGGCGCGGACGCGGCGTCCGCTTCGGGATTCCAGCCGGGGCCCGACGAGCTCTGAGAAGTTTTTTTCCGCGTAACGAAGCCCCTTCCTTTACATCGAAGCTGGGTGGGATATAATCCGATGATTACTGATCGAGAAATGTCCTCGTAGTTTTTTTCCGGACGTGCCGGAGAGGAGGGTCCTGATGGAGACCGAGTCGCAAAAAAGCGAACCCCCGGGTTCGCGTTCCACCGCCGTCGTTCCTTCCGAACTCCGCCGACACATCCGCGACCTGACATCCGAAAACTTCGAGGTCCGCTCGGAATCCGTTTCCGGCCTCGAGAAATTCGGGAAGCGCGGCGCGGAGGCCCTCGTCGAGACGCTGCTCAAGAAACCCCTGCGCAACGGGTTCCTGCGGGGCTTCGAAGAGGCGTTCGAGGAAATCGGAAAGCCCTGCGCCGGCGCGCTGCTTCGCGGCCTGACGCAGGTCCGCGAGATCCGCCGCGCCGAGGACGTCTATCTCATCGAGCTCTTCGTCGAATCGCTCGGCCAGCTCGGCGAGCGGCGCGCCGCTCCCGCGATCGCCGCGCAATTGGGAAAACTCAACCGCCGCATCCGCGAAAACCACGCCCGTCTCCTGACGGACATCTGCCTCGCCGCCAAGGTCCGCCTCCACGCGGTCCTGGCGAATCTCGACAGCCGCGCCGGCCTGGAGGACCTGCTCGCCACGCTGGGCGACGGCCGCCACCGCGTGCCGGACGGCGTGGTCCGCGCGCTGGAGCAGATCGGCGACCGCCGCGCGATCGCGCCGCTCGTACGCCTGTACGCGATCGAGGAATCGGTCACGTTCTCGGGCGCGCAGCTCGTCAAGGCGACGATCCGCGAGATCATGCGGAAGGAGAAGGTGGGGCCGAAGGACAGGATCTTCCGGGATTTCACGCCCGAGGAGCGCGTCCTTCTGGAGAAGCTGCTGCCCCGCGCCCGCCACTAACCTGCGCACGGACCTTGTGACTTGACTGAGGTTGGAGGTGGCGCAGCTTCATGCCTCCAGCTTCCAGCTCCCAGCGGTCGGCGAGTTGCTGGAACTGGCTACAGCGATGGGCGTTGAGGAGCGAGATTTAGCTCGCGTTCCACCGCGCGCCCGGCTTGGAGCACGCCCAGGTCGTCGAGGGGCCGGCCGAGGACCTGCAGCCCCGCCGGCAAGCCGCCCTTCGTAAATCCGCACGGAACGCTGATCCCGGGAAGCCCCGCCAGGTTCGCTCCCACCGTGTAGACGTCGCACAGGTAGAGCGACAGCGGATCGGCCGATTTTTCCCCGAGCTTGAACGCGGCCGTGGGCGACGTCGGACCCATCAGCACGTCGCACGATTCGAACGCCTTCTCGAAATCGCGCGCGATCAATCTCCGCACTTTCTGCGCGCGATGGTAGTAGGCGTCGATGCGGTCGCTCGAGAGGACGAACGTTCCCAGGAGGATCCGCCGCTTCACCTCGGGACCGAACCCCTCGGCGCGCGACTTGGACGTCATCTCGATCAGGCCGGCGGGAGCCTTCGTACGGTGGCCGTAGTGGACGCCGTCGTAGCGGGCGAGGTTTGAGCTGGCCTCCGCCGCGAGGACGACGTAGTAGGTCGCGATCCCGTGCTCCGTCATCGGCAAGGCGACGTCGACGATTTTCGCGCGTCGCTTCTCGAGGGCCCGGATCGCGGCCATCACGAGGTCGCGGACTTCGGCGTCGAGTCCGTCGGCGAAGTACTCCTTCGGAAGCCCGATCCGCAATCCCTTCGGATCGCGTTCCAGCTTTCCGAGGTAGTCCGGCGTCGCGCCCGGCAAGCTGGTGGCATCCAGCGGATCGTGTCCGCCGATCACCGACATGACGAGAGCGGCGTCCTGCACGTCGCGGGCGAAGGGGCCGATCTGGTCCAGGCTCGAGGCGAGCGCCACGAGGCCGTGGCGCGAAACGCGGCCGTACGTCGGCTTGAATCCGACGACGCCGCTCAGGGCGGCGGGTTCGCGGATGGAGCCGCCCGTGTCGGACCCGAGCGACGCGGTCGCCAGGCCCGCGGCGACGGCGGCGGCGGACCCGCCGGACGATCCGCCGGGCACCCGGGAGAGGTCCCAAGGATTGCGCGTCGGGAAGTAGCCCGAGTTTTCCGTGGAGGAGCCCATCGCGAACTCGTCGAGATTCGTCTTGCCGAGGATCGTGGCGCCCGCGGCGCGCAGGCGCGATACGACCGTGGCTTCGTAGGGCGCGCGGTACGTCTCGAGGATCTTGGACCCGCAGGTGGTGGGCTCTTCGAGCGTGCAGAGATTGTCCTTGAGGGCGACGGGCACTCCGGCGAGCGGGCCCGCCGGCGCTCCCGGGGAGGCGTTCTGGCGGACGCTGAGGAAGGCCTTGATCTTCGGGTCGAACCGCCGGATCCGGTCGAGGTGGACTTGCGCGACTTCCGCGGCGGAGGTCTTGCGGGTGCGCACCCGCTCCGCGATCTCGCGGGCGGGAAGGAAGGCCAGGTCGTCCGTCACGGGGCGTCGATGATCCTGGGAACCGCGAAGTACGGCCCGGCGACGGCCGGCGCGTTGGCGAGCGCGGCTTCGGCCGGCAGCCCCGGGCGCGGTTCGTCCGGTCGCCGGACGTTCGTCAGGTCCACGGCGTTGTCGAGGGGCGGCACGCCCTCGACGTCGAGCTTCTTCAGTTGGTCCACGTACTCGATGATCGCCTGCAGGCGGGGCCGGATGGCCTCCAGATCGGCGTCGGCGAGGTCAAGCCGGGCGAGGAGCGCCAAGTGGCGCAAGTGGGAAAGTTCCAGAGCCATGGCGCGCCACTCTACGTTTTCCGAGGCGCCGAATCAATTTGGGTACGGCGTCGTTGAATTGACGTCGGCTTGAGCCTTCGCCTAGAATCGCCGTCCCCGGAGGCCGTTGGAGGCATATCATGAGATCGCTCGCATTCGTCCTGGCCACGTTCAGCCTGTCGGCCGCCTGCGGAAAGGCGCCCGAGGCCGAGTCGAAGGCGCCCGCCGCCCCCGCGTCGTCGCCCGCGCCGGCGGCCCAGGATCCCACGGTCATCAAGGTCGTCTCCAGCCTCCCCCGCACGGGAAGCGCCAATCCCCAGACGACGACGATCGTCAACGGCATCAAGATGGCGTTCGAGGACGTCGGCTGGAAGGTCGGCTCTTGGACCATCAAGTACGAAGACTGGGACGACGCGTCCGCGAAGAAGGGCGACTGGGATCCCGAGGTCGAGGCGGCCAACGCCGAAAAAGCCGTCAAGGACCCCGACGTCATGATCTACATCGGGACGTTCAACTCCGGCGCGGCCAAGATCTCCATGCCCGTGCTCAACAAGGCCTCGCTGGTGATGATCTCCCCGGCGAACACCTATCCCGGCCTCACGAAGCCCGGCAAGGGCGAGCCCAATGAACCCAAGGTGTACCGTCCCACGGGCGTGGTGAATTACTTCCGGGTGGTCCCCGCCGACGACATCCAGGGCGTCGTCGCGGCCGACTGGGCCAAGAAACTGGGCGCGAAGCGGGTGTACATCCTCGACGATCGGGGACTGTACGGAAAAGGCATCGCGGACGTCTTCGACGCCCGGTGCGCGGACATCGACGTCGAAGTCCTCGGGCACGAGGGGATCGATCCCAAGGCGCAGGAGTACAAGAGCCTCATGACGAAGATCAAGGGGAAGAGCCCCGATCTCGTCTACTTTGGAGGCACGACCCAGACGAACGGCGGACAGCTGGCCAAGGACATGATCGCCGTGGGGCTCTCCTGCAAGTTGATGGTGCCCGACGGCTGCTGCGAGAAATCGTTCATCACGTCGGCCGGCGCGGACAACGTCAACGGCCGGACGTACGTGACGTTCGGCGGCGTCCCGCCCAAGCAGCAGACCGGCAAGGGCAAGGAGTTCGTGGCCGCCTATCAGAAGAAATACTCCGCCGAGCCCGAGGCCTACGCGATTTACGGATACGAATGCGGCCAGGTGGCCGTCGACGCCATCCGCCGGGCGGGCAAGAAGGATCGCGCCGCCATCATGAAGGCGGTGGCGGAAACGAAGGACTTCAACGGCGCCCTGGGCACGTGGTCCTTCGACGCGAATGGGGACACGACGCTCAAGACCATGAGCGGCAGCATGGTCAAGGACGGCGACTTCGACTTCGTGGAGATCCTGGGCGGCGGTAGTTGAGGCCGATCCAGGGGCGCGGGCGCTGAACCCCGCCTGGGGAGCCCCACCCAACCATGCCCACTGAGCCGAGCACGGTCGAAACTCTCGTCCAGCAGCTGCTCATCGGGTTCACGAACGGCACCGTCTTCGCGCTCATCGCGCTCGGCTACACGATGGTCTACGGGATCATCGAGCTGATCAACTTCGCGCACGGCGATCTATTCATGCTCGGCTCCTTCCTCGCCCTCACGCTGATCGGCTGGCTCGGACTGACCCTCGTGGGAACCGGGGGGATCGTCTTCGGGCTCATCTTCATCATCGTCTTCTGTTCGCTCTTTTGCGGGGCGCTGAACTGGTCCGTCGATCGCATCGTCTACCGGCCCTTGCGATCGGCACCTAAGCTGGCGCCGCTCGTCAGCGCCATCGGCGTGTCGTTCATCTTCCAGAACATCGGGCTCTTCTGGGGCGGCCTGACGGGACGGCCGTCCTTGCTGTTCGGCCTGATCCTCGCGCTCGTCATCACGCCGATCGCCGGCCTGGCCCTGGCCGGGGTGAAGAACTTCGCGTCGAGCCGCAAGATGGCGATGGCCGAGTGGCTCCCCCGCGCCGCGACGGTCATGTTCGGCGTCGCCGCGTTCATTGTCGGGCTGACGCTGCCCAGCCTGTCCGTGGACGTCTTCGCGGGGGGCACGTCGGCGGCGGCGCCCAAGGACGTTCCGAACCTCATCTCCCGCGCGAATCTCTTCGGCTCCGGCGTCATCCAGTTCACCGGGAAAGATCTCCTGGTCGTGCTCACGACCGTTCCGATCATGGTTGGCCTGACGCTGTTCGTGAAATACACGAAGCTTGGCAAAGCGATGCGGGCGACCGCCCAGAATCCGACGGCCGCCCGCCTGATGGGCATCGACGTCGATCGCGTCATCGGCGCGACCTTCCTGATCGGCGGATGCCTCGCGGGCGCCGCGAGCGTGATCTACGCGGTCTACATCAACACCGTGAATTACCAGATCGGCTACCAGAACGGGCTGTATGCGTTCACGGCGGCGGTCATCGGCGGCATTGGGAACATTCCCGGCGCCATGCTCGGTGGAATCCTCATCGGCGTGATCCGCGCGCTGTCCGACCAGTACATCGGCGCCCAGTGGCAGCCCGCCGTCCTGTTCGGCATCCTGATCCTGATTCTCATCTTCCGGCCCTCCGGCCTCTTGGGCGCCCGCGTCCGGGAGAAGGTGTGATGAAGCGCCTCCCCTGGAAGTGGATGGCCCTGGGCGCCCTCGCGATCTATCCCCTGCTCCCGTTCATCGAGAACCTGTCGCAGAGCTGGCTGGGCGTCCCCCTGGAGAAGCAGCTGACGACCATCTTCGTCTTCAGCATCCTCGCGCTGGGCCTCAACGTGGTCGTCGGATACAGCGGCCTTCTCCAGCTCGGCATCGCGGCGTTCTTCGCGATCGGCGCCTACGTGACGGGCATCCTCACGGTCAGCGCCTATCCCTTCCAGATCGGGTTCTGGGGCGCTCTGATCTTCGCCCCGCTCGTCGCCGCGCTCGCGGGGGTGGTACTGGCGGCGCCGACGCTGCGCCTGCGCGGCGACTACCTCGCCATCGTGACCCTCGGCTTCGG
>DASTON010000219.1:0-2351 GCA_035762525.1 Planctomycetota bacterium
AAGATCCCGCACGCCGCGGCGGAGGCCCGCAGCGTGTCCTTTCGGAAGCCCCACTCGCGGAGGACGCGGCGGTCGCGGACCACGCGAAGTCCGATGTAGATCGACCAGCCGGCGATGCAGAGCGCGAGGAACGGGAGCTTGAGATTGAGGACGTTCTCGAAGAACAGGAAGACGAGTCCCGTGGCGACGACGGCGACGATCTCGCCGATCGAGCGGCGACGCGAGGACTGGTAGGGTTCGGCGCGCACGGGTCAGGGGGCGGGATTGACCCGCCCCGGGGGGACCGATACATTCGAGCCACCGGCGGTCATGGGGGCGTAGTTCAATTGGGAGAACGCCTGGTTTGCAACCAGGAGGTTGCCGGTTCGATTCCGGTCGCCTCCACTTCCAGTGCGGGCATTTCCGGGGCGGGAATCGGTAATCTTCAATCGGAAATCGTCAATCTTCCTTGGGGGGCGTGTAGCTCAGTTGGTTAGAGCATCCGCTTGATAAGCGGAAGGTCGACAGTTCGAGTCTGTCCACGCCCATTTCGACTCGGCCGCCCGGCGGGCGGCCGCGCTCAATGCAGGCACTTTTTGGCCGAGTCGAAATGGCCTGAGCGAGCGTAGCGAGTCGAAGGCCAGCGCAGGCACTGCTGCGGACCCCGGGTTGACCGTCGCCGAACCCCGCACTATCATGCGCCCATCTTACCGGAGCCACCCATGACCGACCCCCGGCTGGCGGACGACGGCGACAAGGAAGAAAAGGACGACGCGGGCGGGATGATGAAGCGCCTGTTGAAGGCGCGCGCGATCTTCCTCTCGGAGGCCATCACCGACAAGACGGCCCGTCGGATCCAGACCGCGCTCCTCATGCTCCAGCAGGACGACGAGAAGTCGCCCATCACCGTCTACATCAACTCGCCCGGCGGGCACGCCGACAGCGGCTTCGCGATCTACGACTTCATGCGCTTCGTCAAGCCGCCCGTACGCTCGATCGTCACCGGCATGTGCGCCAGCGCCGCGGTCCTCCCGTTCCTCGCCGTCTCCAAGGAAAGGCGCTACTCGCTGCCCAACGCGCGCTTCCTCCTCCACCAGCCCTCGACGGTGGTCCAGGGCTCGGCCTCCGACGTCGCCATCAACGCCGAGGAAATCCTGCGCCTGCGCGAGCGGTACAACACCATCGTCTCCCAGGAGACGGGCAAGTCCGTGGACCAGGTCACCAAGGACGCCGATCGCGACTTCTGGCTCTCCCCCGGCCAGGCCAAGGAGTACGGTCTCGTCGGCAAGATCGTGAAGACGTTCGGCGAGATGGATAAGTAGTTCGCGACCGCTGATGGCTGCCCTCGAGGTCGAGAAGGTCGTCAAGCAGTACGGCCTCAAGCGCGCCGCCGACGGCGTCTCCTTCGCCGTCCAGGAGGGCGAACTCTTCGGCCTCCTCGGCCCCAACGGCGCCGGCAAGACCACCCTCATCCGGATGATCATGGACATCCTCCGCCCCGACGAGGGGACCATCCGCGCCCTCGGACTTCCGGTGACCGGCAGCGTCAAGGACCGCCTCGCCTACCTGCCCGAGGAGCGCGGCCTCTACCAGAAGCAGCGCGTCGGGGACGTCCTCGTCTTTCTCGGCGAGCTCAAGGGGCTCCCGCATCACGTCGCGCTCAAGCGGGCGGACCAGTATCTCGACCGCGTCGGCCTGCTCGAGACGCGCCGGAAAAAGATGCGCGAGCTCTCCAAGGGGATGCAGCAGAAGGTGCAGATCGCCGCCGTCCTCCTCCACGAGCCCGCGCTGGTGATCCTGGACGAGCCGTTCATCGGGCTCGATCCCGCCAATCGCGCGCTCGTCATCGACCTTCTGAAGGAGACCGCGGCGCGCGGCGCGGCCGTGATCCTCTCGACGCACCTCATGGAGCAGGTCGAGGCGCTGTGCTCGCGCATCCTCCTGATCCATCACGGTCGCGAGGTGCTGTCGGGGCCGCTGCGCAAGGTGAAGGAGGCCCACGCGGACCGCTCGATCCTGATCGAGGCGGACATCCCGCTGGACGGCCGTCCGGAGATCGAGAGGATCACGGGACGCGTGGACGGGATGACGCGCATGCTCCTGCGCGAGTCGCCGGAGAAATTCCTGGCGACGCTCGTCTCGGAAGGCCGGACCATCCGCCACTTCGAGCACGCGCTCCCGTCGCTCGACGAGATCTTCCTGAAGGTCACGAGGACGGAATCGTGAAGAAGATCCTCGTCGTCGCGCGCCACGAGTTCACGACCACCGTGAAGCGCGTCGGATTCCTGATCGTGACCGTGGGCATCCCCCTTTTCCTAGCGGTCGTTTTCGGACTCGTGTTCCTCCTGCAAGACCGGACGATCCGGCAGGAA
>DASTON010000220.1:0-3021 GCA_035762525.1 Planctomycetota bacterium
AAGCGCTCGGTCATCAGCCTGGCCCAGATCTTGCGGGCGGCGCGGAACTTCGCGATCTCTTCGAAGAAATCGCTGTGGCCGTTGAAGAAGAAGCTGACGCGCCGTCCGAAGAGATCGGGGTCGATCCCGCGTTGGAGCGCCGCCTCGGCGTATCCGATCGCGTTGGCGATCGTGAATCCGAGCTCCTGCGCCGCGGTGGAGCCGGCCTCGCGGATGTGGTAGCCGGAGACCGAAATGAAATTCCACTGGGGCAGGTTCGTGCACGCGTACTCGATGAGGTCGGTCGCGAGCCGCATCGAGGGCCCGGGGGGGTAGATGTAGCACCCGCGGGCGATGAACTCCTTGAGGATGTCGTTCTGCGTGGTGCCGCCGAGCTTGTCCTTCGGCACGCCCTGCCGTTCCGCGGCGACGATCAGCTGAGAGAGGAGGATCATCGCGGTCGCGTTGATCGTCATCGAGACCGTGACGCGGTCGAGCGGGATGCCGTCGAAGAGCTCCGTCACGTCGTCGGCGAGCGCGATCGATACCCCGGCCTTTCCGACCTCGCCTTTGGCCATCGCGTCGACGGGGTCATAGCCCATCTGCGTGGGCAGGTCGAACGCGACGGAGAGTCCGGTCTGGCCCTGGTCGAGGAGGTAGCGGTAGCGCTTGTTGGTCTCGGCGGCCGATCCGAATCCCGCGTACTGCCGGATGGTCCACGGGCGCGCGGCGTACATGCTGGGATAGATGCCGCGGGTGAAGGGGAACTGGCCGGGGGCGCCGAGTTCGGACATGGCGCGATTATAGCGGGGCGCATCACGCATGACGCATGACGCATCATGGAGGTGGCAGATGGAGATTGAGGGGTCCGTGATGCGTGATTCGTGATGCGTGACTCGAGGGAAGGACTAAGCGACCACCACGAGCGTCTGCCCCTTGTCGACCTTTGAACCCGCCTTCGCCGCGATAGACTTGATGGTCCCGTCCTTCGGCGACGCGATCTCGTTCTCCAGCTTCATGGCGTCGAGCGTCAGGAGCGGCTGATCCTTCTTCACCTTGTCGCCCTCGGCGACGAGCACTTTCGAGACCATGCCCGGGATCGGCGCCTTGATCTCGGTGTCGCCCGTCTCCGCGGCCGCCTTGCGGCGGAACTTCGTGGCCTTTTCGCCGCGCGCGTCGTGCACCGCGATCTGGTATTCGATGCCCTCGATGAGGATGACGTAGTCGTCGTCCACGCGCGACCAACCGAACTCGATGCGGCGGTTGTCGAGGAACGCCGTGCGGATGCTGGTCTTCTGGTCGTCGAGCACGATGACGTGCCGCTTGGGACCGACCTGCGCGCCGACCGCGTCCCGGTCCGCGTCGAGCTCCATCTCGATCACGTCGCCGTTGGCGTGCGCGTACAGTTTCACGCGGCCCATCGTAACAGAGCCGCGCGCGTCGTCCTATAATCAGGCCCGTTCACGGGTGGAGGAACTCATGCTCCTCTGGCTTCCGATTCTTGTCCTCGCCTCAATCCAAGATCCCGACGTCGACGCGCTCCTCAAGCAGCTCGAGGACGACTCGATCGAGGTCCGCGACAGGGCCGCGGCCGCGCTGGTCCAGGGGGGCGCGGACGAGCCGGTCCGGAAGCTGGCCGGCTCCGCCAGGGGGGAACTCAAGGCTCGTTGCGAAGCCATCCTCCGGACCCTCGAGGTGAAAAGGAAACTGTCGACCGTCCTGCCCCCGCTGCGTCGGGTCACCCTCGACGCGAAAGAGGCCCGCCTGATCGACGTCCTGATGGACCTCCAACGCCAGTCCGGAATGGCGATGAGGCTGGAAGGAATGCCGGACGCGGCGGTCACCGTCGCCGCGAAGGAGGCCGCGCCGCTCGAAGCGCTGGAGGCGGTGTGCAAGGCGGCGAACATCGCCTATTCCGTCGACCGCCCGCCGAGGCTGATCGGCCCCCCTTCGGACTCGAAGCCCGGCGCCTTCATGGCGGAGCGCGGCCCGCCTTCGATCCGCTTC
Organism: Planctomycetota bacterium; assembly: GCA_035762525.1. Taxonomy (GTDB): domain Bacteria; phylum Planctomycetota; class MHYJ01; order MHYJ01; family JACPRB01; genus DASRJF01. Next base: position 1,987 of record DASTON010000220.1, read on the forward strand.
CAATCGGGGTATGTCGCCGCCCCCCGGTTTTTCGCTCGCCACTATGCCGTGGAGGCGACCGGCCTGAGCCGGAAGGGTGCGGCCGGAACGCTCACTCTATGCCTGGGGTGGACTCCGGAAACGCGACCCGAATCCGCGTGGATCGAAGTGGGCGCGGTCACCGATGAGAAGGGCCGGTCCCTGGCAACTCCCGACCGGGCCAGGAATCAGGGCCCGTCCCGGGGCGGAAGCGTCCACCGGACCCAGTCCAGGCATTCCGTGGCCCTGGCCTTTCCGGAAATCGAACCGGGGGCGGTCGTTTCCGTGAAAGGGACCGCGCGCCTGCAATACGTGAAGGAGGAAAGGTCCGTCCGCTTCGACAAGGCGCCCGAACGCGTCGGCACCAGCGAAGACTATGACGGCCTTCGCATCGAACTGAGCCGGCTCGACAACGAGGATGACGCCCTCCGGCTGACGTTCACGGTCACGGGCCGGCGCAACTCGGCCACGGATGCCGCGGCTTATGCGTGCCGCTCGATCCATGCCCGGCAGTTCCGCGTCCGGCTGGACGACGGCTCGACTCCGGTGATGACCGAATGCCGCTCCACCTGGAAGGAAACCGAGTCTTCGTACGACTTGGTGTTCCGGGCCGTGAAATTCAAAGTCGCTTCGATCGAGATCGTCCTCGACACGGTCAATCACGAAGACAGCTTCGACTTCGAACTGAAGAACATCCCGCTCCCGAAGTAGCGGAGGCCGCCATGCTCGCAGTCCTGTTCGCCGGCCTGCTCCTCGCGCAAGATCCCGACGTCGACGCGCTGCTGAAGCTGCTTGAAGACGACTCGATCGAAGTCCGCGACAAGGCGGCATCGAAGCTGATCGAGCTGGGCGACGCGGCCGAGCCGAAGATCAACGCCCGACTGGCGTCCGCCGACGGCGAGTTCAAGGCCAGGCTCAACGGCGTGCTTCGGGACATCGGCAAGGCACGAAAGCTCAACTCGATCTTTCCCAAGACCCGCCGCGTCTCCCTCGACGTCAAGGACGCTCCCCTCCGCG
>DASTON010000221.1:0-11317 GCA_035762525.1 Planctomycetota bacterium
ATTCCTTGGAGGTTCGGCCGCCGTCGCTCTGAACCTCGGGGCCATCCCCGACGCCCTCGCGGCGATCGCGGGGCACCGCGGCACCCCGCAGGAAACCAAGGACAACGAGCACTTCTGGTTCCAGGTCCAGCGGGCCTTCACCGTCGACCGGTCGATCATCAACCTCAACAGCGGCGGCGTCAGCCCCTCCCCCGCCGTCGTCCACGACGCGTTCAAGCGCCACCTCGACCTCTCCAACGCCGGCCCCTCGGTCTTCATGTGGCGCGTGCTTGAGCCGCAGCGCGAGACGGTTCGCGCGCGCCTCGCGAACGTCTTCGGCGCCGATCCCGAGGAAATCGCGATCACGCGCAACGCGTCGGAGGGCCTCCAGATCTGCCAGTTCGGGTTCGACCTCAAGGCCGGCGACGAGGTCCTCTGCACCGACCAGGACTACGGGCGGATGATCACCACGTTCAAGCAGCGCGTCCGCCGCGAGGGGATCGTCCTGAAGACCTTCCGCGTGCCGGTCCCGTGCGACGACCCCGCGAAGATCATCGCGGGCTACGAAGAGAACATCACCCCGAAGACGAAGCTCATCCTCATGTGCCACGTGATCAATCTCACGGGCCTCATCCTCCCCGTGAAGGAGATCGCGGCCCTCGGCCGCGCCCGCAAGATCCCGGTCATCGTCGACGGGGCCCACGGGTTCGCCCACTTCCCGTTCAAGCGCGCGGACCTCGACTGCGACTACTACGCGACGAGCCTCCACAAGTGGCTCTTCGCGCCCGTCGGGTGCGGGATGCTCTACGTCCGGAAGGCGCTCATCCCGGGCCTCTGGCCCCTCATGGCCGCCGACGAGAAGCAGACCGCCGACATCCGCAAGTTCGAGGAGATCGGCACCCACCCCGCCGCGAACGCGCTGGCCATCGCCGAGGCGATCACGTTCCACGAGGGGCTGGGCGTCGAGCGCAAGGCGGAGCGGCTCCGTTTCCTGCGCGACCGGTGGGCGAACCGGCTCGGGAAGCTCGACCGCGTGAAACTGCTCTCGAGCCTGAAACCGGGCATGGGGTACGGCGTCGCGACGTTCGCGGTCGACGGCCTCGAGGCGGCGAAGCTCGTCGAGCACCTGTGGGAGAAGAAACAGATCAACGTGACCCCGATCGACCATCCCGACGTAAAGGGAATCAGGGTCTCGCCTTCCGTCTGGACGCAGCGTGAAGAAATCGACCTGTTCTGTGACGCGGTTGAATCGGCGCTCCATAGCGGATTGAAGTAACGATTCGCTTCCCGGCTCCGTCATTTCAGGTATGCGCTTTGGATTGAAGAGCCTGCTCCTGATCCTGGCTCTTCTTGGAACAGCGGCGGCCGTGTTCATGGCCAACCGTCGTCGCTCCCCCGCTCCCACGTACGAGGGTCATCTGACACGAGGTGACCTGGGTCTGAATCTCATCCGCCAATTCGATCCAGATGTGAAGGTCCAGGGAGGAGGAGGCGGCGGAGGGGGCCCCAACGGACAGGCCCTTTGGAGGGTTCACAAGCTGACGAGCACCCAGCCGATCAACGAGGGCTACTTTGAGAGCATTCGGAGTCGGCTCCTGGAGGACTTGAGGTATCGAGGAACCAGGGTCTGCATGGATCGCGAACTTCCGGTTCCCCATGAAGGGCCCAACAAGCACGGATTGATGCCTTCGTGGGGGTATGAGGTTCTCGTCGAAGACCAGGGATTCAAAGGGCTCATCGTCATCCGGCTCATGCCCATGGCGAGAATGAGCCCCGAGGACTCGGGACACCCGGCGGAGCTGCATGAGAACATCGTTGTATTCCGGAAGGACTGAACTCCTATAATGCCGGGGTCCACTCTGGGAGGACCCATGCGCACTTCCCTTCTGCTGCTGGCCGCCGTTTTCGTCTCGGCATCTCCCGCCCTGAAGGTAAGCGCAGCGCATCCTTCAGGGCCCGCCCCCCGCGAAGGGCACGACGGGAAGATCGACTACATCCACGACACCGAGTTCGGCCTGGCCAAGGCGAAGCTCGAATTGAGGTCCGCCATGCTCTTCTTCACCGCGGACTGGTGAGGGTTCTGCAAGAAGCTGGCGGCGGGGCCGTTCAGCGACGACAAGCTCGCGACCGCGACGGCGCGCGTCGTGCCCGTCTACTTCGACTGCACCGACAAGGAAGCCTTCTCGGACCTCCGGAAGAAGTACGCGGTGGGCGGATTCCCGTGCGTGGTTTTCACCGACCCCGAGGGCAAGAAGCTGAAGGAGGTCGTCGGAGCGAAGGACGTCGGCGAATTCACGAGCGCTCTCGACAGCGTCGCCAAGAAGTACCCGGGCCGGCCGACGTTCTGGCACAACACGACGAAGAGCGCCGCCGCGACGAAGAAAAAGGTCGCGGTCTACGTCGCCAAGGAAGGCGCCGACCCGATCAAGATCACGATGGCGTTGAACAAGAATCTCGGCGACCGCAAGACGAAGCTCGCCTGGACGTGGGAAAGGGGCACCGCGAAGGTCCTGGAGACGCGCGGGCTCGAATCCGCCCCGGGCGTCGTGATCTACGACCTCGGCGAGAAGGACGAGCTGAAGCTGCTGGGCCGGGTGACGATCAAGGAAGGCGACGATCTCAAACTGCTCAACCAGGGGATCGACGATATTCTGAAAAGCGCAAAGTAGAGCGGTAAGAGCGGTAACAGCGGCAAACAGAAAAGCCCCGGCAACACCGGGGCTTTTTCTTTTCTACCTGGCTTGGTTAACCCACCGCTTTCACCGCTCCTACCGCGTCCCTAGTCCTCGAAGGGTCCCATTCCCAGCCGGGGTGAGTTCTTCGGCTGGTCCTTGGGCGGTTCTCTTGGCGGGTCCTTGGGATCGGACTTTGGGCCGTCGTCCTTCTTCTTGCCGCCGCTGCCCGACTCCGTCACGGTCCCCGGATTCGTCGCCATGCCGCCTCCGCGCAGGGGCAGGATCGCGGGGTCGCGGTCGCCGGTCATCAGGTGCCACAGCGTGATCAGGCCGAGGGCGGTCTGCGAGACGCGGAACTTGTGGATGTTGTCCGTCGGCAGCTTCCAGTCGGTCCATGCGCCGTCCGGCTCCTGGTAGTTCAGCATGAGGCCCGCGACGACGCGGAGCAGCCGCTGCGCTTGCGCCTTCGGGTACACCTTCACCGCGCGCGCCATGTACATGTGGCTGTAGAGGAAGTAGTACGGCGCCGTCATCCCCTTGCCGATGTGCGTGCCTTCACGGCCCTTGATCCGCTTGAGCAAGTGGACGTTGTTCAGCCAGTTCGTGACCGCCTGGCGGAAGTCGTCCGGATCGCTCGCCTCGGCGCAATGGAGCGCGAACTCGCACAGCGGCGACCGCGCCGACGCGCCGAGCGGCGAGCTCGACGCGTGGTAGCCGCTCCCCATCTCCATGTACTTGTAGGTGCCCTTCCCCTGCTTCATCTTCTTGATGAGCGCGACCGCGCCGGGGACCATCGAGTCGCACAGTTCCTTCTCCGCGCCCATGTTCTTCAGGGTCTCGAGGATGATGAGCGTGGAGGCGGTCGAGAACGAGCTCGAGTCGCCGACGAAGTTGTAGTAGTACCAGCCGCCGTCGCGCCGCTGGAGCGCCTTGAGGCGCTCGATGTGCTTGTGGATCGCCTCCTTCAACTCGTCGCCGTACTTCGACATGACGTAGTCGTCGGTCGCGCACATGACGAGCGCCTCGGCCGCGAAGATGGCGCCCCACATGTCGTCGCCTTCGAGGCGCCCTTCCGTGCCCATCCCGTCCTCGCCCTTCATGAGGAACCGGATGGCCATGTCGAGTTCCTTGGGCAGGTCGGCCGCCTTGTCCTTGTCCATCGCCTTGCGCTTCTGGAGCTGGTAGTCGAAGAACAGGGCCTGCGTGCAGACGCCCGAGATGCCGCGCCGGCCGTGGACGCCGGCCTCGGTGAAGTCGCCGCCGAACCACCCTTCCTTCTCCTGCTTCGACTTCACGTAGCGGACGCCCCGCTCGTAGGGGCCGGCGAGGGCGCGCCACAGCGGCATGTTGAGCGGGACCTCGAGGTCCTTTTTCAGCTCCTTGATCTGCTTCTTCGCCTCGGTGGACTTCTCGTCGAGCTTCAGGGCCTCGTCGAAGCACTCCCCCGCCTCGGGCCAGAGTTCCCAATCCTTCGCCAGCTTGCCGAGGGCGACGTAGCCGGGGGCCGTGGGACCCTTCGAGACGAGCGCGGCCTTGCGGAGCCCGATGATCGAGCGGAAGACGAGGAGCGCCTCGTCGTAGAGCTCGTACGTGTCGCGGACTTTCTTGGCGAAGATCTCGAGCTGCTTGTCGTCCTCTTTCGCGATCGTCGGAAGCTCGAGCTCGTAGGCTTTCTTGTAGTGCTTCTCGGCCTCTTCATCGAGGTCGTGGCTCATCCTCTCGTGGGCGCACTTGGCGGCGAAGACGGCCTGGTCCTTGAAGGTCTCTTTGACTTTCGGGGACTCTTTTTCGTACCACTCGCGGTTTTCCTTCCGCTTTTCCCACGAGGTCTTGCCCAGGATCCAGCCGTCGGGATAGACGTCCTTCCTCGCGATGACCTCGGGCTTCCCCGACTCGTTCTTGCCGACGTAAACCGGCACCGGGCTGGTGCCGGGCTGGACGGAGCGCTTCTCGATCTTCACCTCGGTGAGCTCGATGATGTTGCCGTCTTTCAGAACCAGCAGGTCCGCCGCGGCGGTCGACGCCAGGAGGCCGGAGGCCAGGACGGCGGAGAGGGATGCGGATAGAACACGGCTCATCTTCGAATCCTCCGTTTGCGTGCTTCCCCTCCCCTGTCCGTCCCCGGGGCAGCGACTCATGATAATACGTTCGAACCGACGTTGCACCTTACAAAATCCGGTTGCGCCCCCGCAGGTCGGACGATAGTATTTCCGCCCTATGGCTCATCGTCCGCGCCGGCAGCGCAACAAGTTCAGCGGGTGCTCTCACAAGGGCTTCGGGGCGTACTGCCACTTCTGCAAGGACGTCGCCGCCGGCAAGCCCGTCGGCCGCAAGACGGTGAAGACCGAGGAAGGGACGACGGTCGCGGTCGAGGACGTGAAGCCCAAGTTCTGGAAGCGCGCCAAGTGCCCGTTCTGCGGCGGCTCGCGCGTGAAGAAGAACGAGATCAACGCCTTCTCGGCGAACGACGCCTTCGAATACCGCTGCACGTCCTACGAATGCGGCAAGCAGTTCAACGAGGACCAGGTGAAGGAGTGGGAGGACGTCGAGGTCAAGGAGAAGAAGGGGCCCGTCGAGCGCTGGAACCGCCTCACCGATTGAAGAGTCCTGCGTCCCACGTCCGAAGGCCGAAGTCCGACGTCGAAGTCCGAAGTCACGACTCCGAAAACCACGTCACCACGCTCAGCCACTGAGGCCTAGTTCTCCTGTTGCTTTCGTAACTTCTCCTGCCACTCCTTCTCGCGACGCTCCATCTCGACTTCGAGCTTCTTGAGCGCCGGATTGGGACTCGGGACGGTCGGCAGCTTGCCGGACTGCTGGTTCCACCAGGACAGCCAGGCAATCGGTTTCCGGTCGAAAGTCATTCCCGTGATCGTCGCCAGCGCCTTCTCCGCGTGATCGCCAACCTGGACCTCGCCTCGGTACGAGGCGTAAAGAACCGCTGAATCGTCGGCCAGGCTGATGAGAATCCCCATCGCCTTCGGATCGGCCAGCCCGTCGAGCGAATAGGCCACGGCACCGCGGATGCTCTTCTCGTTGGATTTGCAGTACCGCTCCAGGACTTTCCATCCCGTCTCGTGGGACAACCAAGCCAGCGCGCTGGCCGCATGGACATTCGTTTCCGTTTCGGGAGTCCTCTCGACGATCTTGAGAATCTTGTCCGTCGCTTCCTTCAGCCTCCAGTGCGCGACCATTCCAAGGGCCAGGCACTGATTGGCTTCGTACGAGGACTCGAATGCGGCGATCACTTCGGGCGCCGCGTCGCGCGCATCCAGAGCGCTGATTGCAAACAGCAGCGCGCGCTCCGCCTGGGTCATCCCCTTCTTCGTCGCGCGGCCCAGCGTCTTTCGCACCTCAGCCGTGATTGCGGCGTCCGGTTCGACCCGCGATTGCTCCGCAGCCCACTCAACGATCTCCTCGATGTCGGAAGCCAGCGCCTTGAGGATTCGTTGATGGCGGGTCAGCGCCGGCTTCGACACGAGGGCCGCCCCCGGTTCCAGCTTCCAGGGGACTGGAAGTTTGCACTGGAAGAGAGCCGGAGACTCCTCTCCATCCCAGCAGTCAAAGACGATGCCCGAGCCGTCCTTCAACCAGGTCACGTTTGAGGCTACGGCCGTCTTGGGAGTCGTGACCACCTCTTCGCGACCGGTGTAGAGATCGAGCACGCGGATGCGGCCCTTCACGAGTTCGTACATGGGGAACCGCTCGTCATCGCTCGTCTGCTTTTCAACTCGTCCCGCGCAAAATGCGACCCGCCTGCCGGATGGATCCAGCATCGGCGACCATTTGCATTCGTTGTCCTCCGTCAACTGCAAGACTTCCGTTCCCGCCGCATTTGAAAGGTGAACTTCGGCTTCATCGCCTCCACGCCCCGTGACAAACACGAATCGCTCTCCCTTCCCGTCCCAAGTCCCCGGGCTCTCTCCCCAACGCTCGCTCAATCTGAATCCCTTGTTGCCGTACTGGTGGCCTTCCCCCACGAAACGATTCGTGCCTGTAGCAAGGTCGATGACGCCGATGCGGCGAACCGGCAGATTGCCGTTCCTGAAAAACTTCAGGTGATAGACGAGTCTTTTCCCATCTGGACTCCAAGACAGGACCCCTTCGTCTTCGGCCATCAGGTTGTGTCCCAGCTCGATCGCTTTAGGAGGCGCTCCCAAGTCGACGATGTAGATCTTCCGGTCCGCGCCGCCGCCGGGATTCTTCCCTGACCAGTTGATGATGGGAACGTACGCCATCCTCTTCCCGCCGGCGGCCCACGCTCGATTGCAGGCCGTGATCCCCTCGGGCGGCTGGGCTGCTTTGATAGCCGGCGCGACACCGGTGACTCCGGCCGTCTTTCCGCCATGGAACACAGCGGTTGTCGCGTCGACCCACCCGGACAGCCAAGAGTCCATGGCGAGGCGCTTCTCCTCGCCGGAGCCGAGGTCGCGGATCCAGACATCCGTCCTCCAGACCGAGTTCCCGCGGAGGTCGGTGTCGTCCGTTTCGACAGATCGATGAAAGCCCACCCATCGCCCGTCCGGAGAAACGCGCGGGCGGCTTCCAGAACAGAGTTCGACGGCGGGTGATTGCTGAGCGATCAACAGGGCGACAAGGACCAGCGACGACATGTCGTGAGTATAGGACCTAGCGGATGAGTCCCTGCTGTACGGCCAGATAAACGGCGTGCGGGCCGTTCTGGGCGTTGAGGCGGACGAGCAGGCTCGCGCGATGGGCGGCCACGGTCTTTGCATCGATCCCCAGCTTCTTCGCGGTCTCCTCCGACGTGCAGCCGCGCGCCATGCACTGGAGCACCTGGACGTGGCGGCGCGTCAGCTTGTGGTTGCTGTTCTTCACGCCGCCTCGTCGGCGATTTCTGCCGCCTCCCTCTCCGCCTTGTCCGCCGGCAGGCTCTTCGCGAAGTCCTCGACGATCGCCTCCACGTGCGCGGGCTCCTCGACCTTGAAGGCGCGCACGCGCATGTCGGAGCCCCCTACCACGCCGACGACGTACCACGAGACGACCCGGCGCACGCGCAGGCATGCGTGCCGGTCGCCGTAAAGCTCGCGCAAGTACGTGAAGTGCTCCGCGAGCACCGCCGCGCGTTCCTCGATGGTCGGCCCTGAAGGACTCGCTTCGCTCGCCTTCCGGGCAGGTCCCTTGGAATCCGAGAGCGGCGAAGCCCCTGATTGATGCGCCTCGTTTTCTTTCAGGGCCGCCTGCACCTCGCGGTAGATCCACGGATTGCCGAGCGCGCCTCGGGCGAGCATCACCCCGTCGCACCCCGTCGCCTCGATCATGCGGACGGCGTCCGCGCCGCAACGAATGTCGCCGTTGCCGATGACCGGGATCGACACCGACTCTTTCACCTTGCGGATCGCTTCGTGATTCGAAAACCCGCGATAGAGCTGCTTCTGCGTCCTGCCGTGGGCGGTGATCGCGGCGACACCGCTCCGGTCCGCGATCTGCGCGACCTGGAGAAACCGCTCGTCGTCCCCCTCGTCGAATCCCGTGCGCATCTTCATCGTCACGGGGATCTTCACCGCGGGCACGAGCCTCTCGAAGATGCGCGCGACCTGGTCGGGCTCGCGGAGGAGGGCCGAGCCGCATTGGTCCTTCACGACCTTGTTCACGGGGCAGCCGAGGTTGAGGTCGATGACGTCGCAGCCGAGACCTTCGAGGCGTTTCGCGGCTTCCGCGAGGAGATTCGGGTCCCGTCCGAGGAGCTGCATCCCGAGCGGGTGATCCCACGCCGCCGTCGCGAGCATCTCCCTCGTCCGCTCGTTCCACTCGACGACGGGCCGGTCCTTCACCATCTCGCAGAACGCGAGCTCGCACCCGAACCGCCGCGCGATGCGGCGGTAGGCGAGGTCCGTGCAGCCCGCCATCGGCGACTGCAGGACGCGCTGCTGGAGCCGGAGGCCCCGACTGTTTAGGATGTGCCCCCCATGTTGATCCTGGCTTCGGGTTCACCCGCGCGGCGCGCGCTGCTCCGCCGGGCGGGAATCACCTTTGAAGTGATGCCCTCGCGGGCGCGCGAGCTGCGGGGCCGCGGCCGGACCCTCGCCGCGACCGTCCTCGAGAACGCGTGGCGCAAGTCCCGCGCCGCCGCGCGCGCCCACCCCTGCCGTTGGGTGCTCGCGGCCGACACGATGATCGCGTTCCGGGGCAGGATATACGGAAAGCCGGCGAGCCGCAAGGCGGCGCTCGACCTCGCGCGCCGGCTCTCCGGAACGACGCACGAGCTCGCGACGGGCGTCGTGCTGCGCCGCGGCGCCCGCATCGTGAAGCGCGCGGTGATTTCGAGGGTGCGCGTCCGAAGGCTGGACGACGCGGCGATCCGGTCGATCCTCTCGAAGGGAGATCCCACGAAGGTCGCGGGCGGCTACCGCGTGCGGAAGGGGCGCGATCCCCTGATCGAACGGATCGACGGCTCGTTCACCAACGTGATCGGACTACCGATGGAGTGGCTCCTGAAGGCGCTGCCGGCGGGCCTCCGCCAGCACGACGGCCGCCGCGTGCGTCAGGGGAAGGCTCGCCGCGCCGGGCTTTGACGGGATCCGCATCCGCCGGTCGCACACCTCCCGCACCGCCGCGGAGATCCCTCGCTTCTCGCCGCCGACGACGATCGCCGCGGGGCCCGCGAGGTCCGCCTCGTGGATCGTCTTCACCGCGTTTGCGAGGCACGCAATCCGCGGCATTTTCAACCTGGCCAGCAGTTCGACTCCGTCGAAGAGGACGAGCGGCATCCGCTCGAACGCGCCCGACGACGGCCGCGCGACTTCCACGGTGTCGAAATCCCACGCGCGCTTGCGCAGGAGCACCGCGTGCGCGCCGAGCGCCTCGGCGGCGCGGAGGCAGAGGCCGAGGTTGCGGGGATCGTCCACGCCGTCGAGCACGAGCAGGAGCGGCGGTTCCGCCAGGCGCGCGAGCAGCGACGCGAGATCGGCCTCGGTGTCGAGCGGCCGGGGCGAACAGGCCGCGACGACGCCGCCGTGCGTCTTTCCGTGGGCGACTTTCTCGATCTCGCCCATCGCCACGCGGCGGACCGGAACGCGCGATCGCGCCGCGGCGTCGAGAACATCGGCGATCTTGTCCGGCTTGGCGTCGCGGGCGATGAGGATCTCGTGGATCTTCCGGCGGCGGGCTTCGAGCGCGGCGAGGACCGACGTCCGTCCTTCAAGATGCTCCGTTGAATCCGCCATCAAGCTGTGAACTGAAAACTGAATGCCGTCTTCATCTGATGTCTGATGTCTGATGTCTGATTTCTGATGTCTAGCTATTGGCCTTTCGACATCCGTCCAAACAGCCGGTACCTCTTGAACTCTTCGAGGATGATCTGGGCGTCGGTGCGCGAGACGTTGCGCGCGACGGCGATGACGGGCTGCGCCGTGAGCTGCCGCGCCTCGTCGACGGGAATCCCCTGGAACTTGGCGATGAGCTCCGCCGCCTTCTCCGCCTTCGCGGGGTCGGCCACGGCGGAGAGGGTCACCGAATAGCTGTCGGTGGACGGGCCGGGAGATTCCTCGCCCGCGGCCGTCGGGGCCGGCTCCTCCGACGGCGCCGAGCCGAGCGGCAGCGGGCCCACCCGCTTGAAGACGAACGCCTCGCCGCACGAGGGGCAGATGAAGGCGGAGTCCTCCCACTCGAACGCGGGGGAGATCTTCGGGCCCCCCGAGTCCGCCGCCGTGAATTGGGGCCGGACCGGCCAGTTGAGCTTCGGGAGCTTGCCCGTGGGGCGAGCGGTGACGCGGAGCTCGATCCCCATCTTGGACAATTCGACGAGCTTCGCGGAGACGGCCTTGATCTCGTGGCGCGTCAGGCCGCGCACGAAGACGATCGGCGCGCTCTTGAGGACCTGGAGGGCGACCGCGGGATCGAGGCGAAACGCGTCGGCCAGGGAGCCCGCCGCCTCGTCGATCATCGCGGCGTCCACTTCCGCCACGATCAGGGAGAACTCCCCCGGGTCCGAAGGCGGCGATGCCATAAGCGCAGACTCTAGCAAGGTGAAAAATTGAAGGCAACAACGAGGATGACGGGGAAACGGCCGATGACGTACTATCGGCCCCACGAGGAGACCCCATGGCCAGAATCCTGATCGCGACCGCGCTGGTTCTTGCGCTCGCCCGAGACGAAAAGAGCGACCTGCTCGCCGCGGCGAAAAAGGCGGCCGAGGCGAGGAGCTGCTCGTTCCGGGGCGAGACGAGGCTCGTCCTTCCCGAGGGCCTGGACCGCGCGGGAGGCGGCGATCCGGTGCGGTTCGAGGGAAAGGCCGACCGGGACGGCAACTCCTGGGTGAAGACCGACGCGTTCGAGTTCGCCACGGCGGGCGGAAAGACGGTCGTCCGTCCGGTGCCGGAATGGAAGCCCCTTCGCGACGACGGCTCCGACGTCCAGCGCCTGCTCTACCAGGGCCTCTCGGGCGCCCGCCCGCCCCGTCCGCCCCACGAGGAGTTCGCGACCTGGGCGCGCTCCGTCATGACCGTGAAGCGGGCCGACGCCAAGGAGATCATCGGCGACCGCGAGACGCGCATCTACGAGATCGAGTTCACGTCCGAGCACGCGCGCGAACTCGTGCAGTCGCTCTTCCCCATGGGCAAGTGGATGGACCGCATCCCGCTGGAGCGGCCGACGGGTTCGGCGAAGGCGTGGATCGACAACGACGGGCGAATCCTGAAGAC
>DASTON010000222.1:0-4489 GCA_035762525.1 Planctomycetota bacterium
CCGCTTGAGGGTTTCCTCCGCCTGGTTCTTCTCCTGCGTAAGGGCCAGCGCGCACGCCAGGAGGGCGAGCAGCTTCACTTCGTCTCCTTCGGAATCTCGAACTTCGCGGCGTCGATCTTTTCGTCCACCCTCACGTCGGAGTAGCTCTCCGTAAGGGTGACGGTGTCCACTTTCAGGACGCGCTTGAGCGGCAGCTGCGTCGAGATGTCGATCCAGAGCGTCGCGGCGGCGTCGCGCCCCTTGCGCGTGACCGTGTAGCTCACCGCCTGCGCCTCGCGGTCTCCCACCTTCTCCCTGGCCTCCATCTTGAATCCGGTCACCTTGTAGGCCTCTTCGGGATCGGTCTTCGCCTTGCTTTCGCGGTCCGCGAATTCGAGCGCGCTCAGGAATCCCCCGCGCGCCAGCGAGGCGCGCATGAGCTTCCCGAACGTTTCGGGAACCTCGAACGTCACGGGAGCTTCGGCCGTGAACGAGAGCTTCTTCCCGTCGCAGATCACGAGCGCCTTCCGGACTTCCTCTTCGCCTTTTCCTTCGATCTCGATCCTCACCTTCGAGCCCTCGTCCGCCAGGAACTCGCCGGTGATCGTGAACTTCTTCTCCTTCATCTCGCCCGCCAGCTTCGCCCGGAGCGTCTTCGCCTTGAGGATTTTCTCCTCCATCTTCCGGAAGAGCGTCTCCGCTTCGTTCTTGTCCTGGAGAGGGACGAGGACGAGAACGAGGGCCGCGAGCAGTTTCATTTCGTGTCCTTGGGCAATTCGAATTTCGCCGCGTCGATCTTCTCGTCGAGCTTCAGGTCGGAATAGGTCTCGAAGTACGTCAGCTTCTCCTTGCCGTGAAAACCGCGCATCTCCCGCTTCACCGGCAGGAAGGTCTCCGGGTCGATCCACAGCGCCATCGACACGTCTTCGGCCTCGATGTTCGTGAGCGCGTATTCGATCTTCTGCGCCTCGCGATCGCCGACCTTCTCCTTCGGGCCCATCTTGAAGCCAACGGGTTTCGGCACCTGGGCGCGCTTCGGGTGGTTCTCGTCCTTGAACGTCGCGGCCTCGATCCACATGATCACGAAAAAGCCCCCGCCCCGCGCCCAGGATTGAACCAAGTCGGAGGTGAGTTTCTCGGGCGTCTTGCCGTCTTTCGACTCGGGCCCCCTCGCCGCCGCATGCTTCCCGTCTGAAACGTAGAGCCCCTTGATGTCGCCCATCCCGGGGATCGTCAATTCAGTGTCCAGCCTGGCCTTGTTGCCCGTTTCCCAGAGAAGGACCGTTGCCGCCTTCATTTCGCCTTCGCTCATCTCCGACGACCCGCTGCCTTTCACCTGGACCGTCTTGGCCTTGGCGAGCTTCTCCTCCATCTTCTTGAACAGCTCCTCCGCCTCGTTCTTCTCCTGGGCGATCACGAGGACAAATGCGACGACCGCATGGAGACTCATCATGGGCAACATCATATCTCGACCGCCTGGCCGTGGTTCGGCACCGACACGGATGCGGTTGAGTGCTCCTTCGCCCACGACGCGAACCCCTCGCTTTGGGAGGGCTCGCCATGCACGAGGAACACGTTCCGCACCCGGTTCCGGAATCCCTGGTAGAACTTCTGGAGCTCCGATTTGCCCGCGTGCGCGGAGAGGGCGTTCATCTTCACGACCGGCGCCCGCCGCTCGACCTCGCGACCGAGGATCCGCAGGCGCGTCTCGCCCTCGACGATCCGCCGGCCGAGCGTCCCCTCGGCCTGGTAGCCCACGATCACGATCACGTTCCGCTCGTTCTGGGCGTGGTTCGCGAGGTGGTGCAGGATCCGGCCGCTCTCGCACATCCCGCTCGCGGAGATGATGATCGCGGGGCCGTCCACGTCGTTGATCTTCTTCGACTCCTCCACCGTCCGCGTGTACGTCAGCATCTTGAAGCCGAACGGATCGGAGTCGTGCCGCTCGCTGAGGAGCTTCACCATCTCCGGGTCCCAGCACTCGGGGTGTTTGCGGAAGACGTCGGTCGCCTCGATCGCCAGCGGGCTGTCGACGAAGACCGGCACGGACGGGATCCGGCCCGCGGTCGCGAGGTTGTTCAGGAGGTACGTGATGTGCTGCGTCCGGCCGACGGCGAACGCGGGGATCAGGATCTTCCCCTTGCGGTCGACCGCGCGACGGACAAGATCGCACAGCTGCTTCTCGATGTCCTCGATCGGCGGATGCTCGCGGTTGCCGTACGTGGTCTCCAGGAGCAGGATGTCTGCCCGATCGATCGCCTCCGGATCGCGGACGATGGGCAGGGACGGGCGGCCGAGGTCGCCGCTGAAGACGAGCGTGCGCCGGCGGCCTTTCTCGCTGATGTCGAGCCGCACCATCGCGGCGCCGAGGATGTGGCCCGCGTCGAGGAACGTCGCGATGACGCCCTCCGCGACTTCGAAAGGCCTATGGTAGGCCTGGTTCCTGAACTTCTTCGAGGCCCTGACGGCGTCCTCCTCCGTGTAGAGGGGCTTTTTCGCGCGGTCGCCCGTCAGCCCTTCGCGCCGGTTGACCGTCTCGACGTCCTTCTCCTGGATGTGCGCGGAATCGCGCAGCATCACGGCGCACAGGTCGGTCGTCGCGGGCGTGGCGTGGATGGGGCCGGTGAAGCCGTTCTTCACGAGCGCCGGGATCGCGCCGCTGTGGTCGATGTGGGCGTGCGACAGCACGACGGCGTCGATGGAGCTCGCCTCCAGCCCCATGTGGCGGTTGCGCTGCTCGGACTCGTCGCGGCGCCCCTGGAAGAGCCCGCAGTCGAGCAGGATACGGCTGCCGTTCACCTCGAGCAGATGACGAGAGCCCGTGACGGTTCGGGCGGCACCATGAAAAGCCAGTTTCAAGGGGACGATTCTCGATTCTTGATTCTTGATTCTCGGCTCCAGAATCGAGAATCGAGAATCCAGAATCGCTTTGTTCGTGCTACGGAAGCCTGCTTGGCTTCCATTATAGGTAGACCCTATGGATCCCGTGCGGGAATGGGTCCTGCGATCGTGCAAGGGCGACCGCGGGGCCTTCGAGGAGATCGTTCGCGCCACGGCGCGGCTGGTCTGGGCGTACGTCCATGGCCTGGTGAAGGATCCCTCGTGGACGGAAGACCTGGTTCAAGAGACCTACCTGCGGGCGTGGGAGTCGATCGCGACGCTGAAGGAGCCGGACGCGTTCCGCGGATGGCTCTTCACGATCGCGCGCCGGCTCGCGTGGAGGCATGCGGAGGTGGCGGGCCGGTCGGTCGCGGTCGCGGAGGTGCCGGAGCGCGCGGCGGCCGGGGCGGAGCCGGTCGAGGAGGGCGAGCGCGTGCGCGCGGCGCTCTCGCGGCTGCCGGAGCGCTACCGCCTGCCGGTGACGCTCCACTTCGTGAACGGGATGGAGTACGGCGAGATCTCGAGGACGCTCGGGCTCGCGAACGGGTCCCTGCGCGGCCTCATCGCCCGCGGGACGAAGAGACTGCGCGACGACCTCGCGCCCTGGTGGAGGCAACGCCATGACGGTGCATGACGACATCGAGTCGATGATCGACGTCTACCTCGCGGGCGGGCTCGACGACGCCGAGCGGCGGGACGTCGAGGAGCACGCGGCGTCGTGCGACGCGTGCGCGCGGATCCTGCGCGACGGGGAGGCGTTCCACGGCTGGGTGAAGGGATCGTCCGCGGCGGGCGCGCCTCCGACCGGCCTCGAGGACCGGATCATCGCCAACCTCCGCGCCGCGACGCCGGGCGCACGCCGGTGGCCCCGGTCGCCAAGGCTGGTTCGACTGATGATCGGAGCGGCTGCGGTATTCGCGCTCATCTTGATTGGCGGGAAATTCACGAACGACGAGACAAGTCTCCTTCAGGGCATTGGCGCCGCTCGAAGCCGGGTCGAGGACAATCTTGCCGTCATTGGTGGCGGAACTCTAAAGGACTCAGGGAAGTCACTGAGAGGTGTGGAAGCCGGCGACACCTTCGCAGGATACAAGAGCAACATTGAACGAGGTTGGCAGAGCCTTTATGGGGCGACGACTCAATCAGTACCGGGCGAGATGTATACCACCTTCGCGACTGGCACTGGAGGCGGCGCGGGCGGGGAAAGAAGGCGCGAGTCGCTGAAGAATCTCGCGGACAAGACGCCGGCTCCCTTGACGGCCGCGGCGGAGGAACCCGCGGAAGAATCCGACCGCGACGCCTTCGCGGGAGAGAAGAAGTCGCTCGCCGAAGGGCTGGAGCGCAGGGAACAGGGCCAGCGCCCCGATTCGCCCCCCGTCGTCGACGACCGGAAGATCATCCGGAACGCCGACCTCCACCTCGAGGTCGAAAAGTACGACGACGCCTACAAAGCGATCGGCGAGATCACCCGCGCGAAGAAGGGCTTCATCGCCGGCGCCAGCACCACGAAGCTCGCCAATGGCAAGATCCGCGCCACGGTCACGCTCCGCATTCCGCCCGAGCAGTTCGAGGCGACCCTGGCCGAGCTCGGCAAGCTCGGAACTCCGCGCCACCAGGCCATCTCGACGTC
>DASTON010000223.1:0-8512 GCA_035762525.1 Planctomycetota bacterium
TCGCTCAAGACCGACGTCAAGGCCCCGCGCATGGGCAGGGAGGCGCCCGAGCTCGAGCCCGGCGAATCGCGCGACAGCGTCTGGTTTACCTCGAGGGACCGGGGCCTCGGCATGTTCACGCGCGCCGATTCCGCCATCGCCGTTCCGCCGCCGGACGCCGTCCGCATCGGGGTGTTGAAGGCGCGCATTCGCGTGACCTTCTCCGGCCGCGAGGTCACGGAGACCAAGAAGGTCGAGGAACTGCGCGAGGGCGGCGAAATCCGCATCGGGGAGGCGGTGGTCGCGATCGTCAAGGCGGAAAAGCAGGGTCAGATGTTCAACGTGACCTACCGCCTGCAGGGAAAGTACCAGGGCCAGCCCGGCCTCGAGCCCTTGGACGACAAGGGACGGCCGCTGGGCAGTTACGGAGGATCTTCCGGCGGCAGCGGCGGCGGGACGTATAGCGTCGGCTGGCACGTCCGCGGAGAAGACGTCGCCCAGATCCGGGTCCGGGCGGTCGTGGGACACAAGACGATCGAAGTGCCGGTCGAGCTGAAGGACATTCCGCTGCCCAAGGGGGATTGATGTTCGCCGCGCTCTTTCTGCTCGCGCTCCAGGATCCAGGGGTGACGCTCACTCCGCCCGCGACCGTGACACTGGAACGCGCGGAGCGCACCGTGGGCGAGATCCTGAAGGCCGTGCGGGATCAAACCAAGCTGAAGATCGACGCGAGCCAGCTGGATGAGACTCGAAAAGTCACGATCGGCTGGAAGAACGCCCCGGTCCTGCAAACTCTGGATGAACTCTGTCGCGCCCTGGGGGCCGGCCAGGTGAGATCGAGCAAGGAGGACATCTCGATCGACGGATCCGCCGCGCTGCCGAAGGCCGTGGGGCATGGCGACCGGTTCCGGTTCGAAGTGGACAATGTCCACGTCGCGATCACGCGAAGAATGTCGGGCACGACGCGAAACGTCACCGTGTCGCTTCGATTCGAGGCGCAGCCGGGCGTCGATATTTCCCAGGCGACCCCGCAAATGAGGCTGGAAGAAGCCTTGGACGACCGGGGATGGTCCTTGATGGGCGCAGAGTCACAGCACGACGGGGGCGGGATGGTGCCCCTGGAGGATAAGGAGGAGCCGGACGTCGTCGAGTTCGACCGTCACCGCGGCATGGCGGGGGGGCGGGGCGGAGGCCGGCTGAGCGTCGGGGTCCAGGCGCCGGCGCTCGACGCCAAGGCGATCGAAGTCATCCGGTGCCGGGCGGCGCTGACGTTTCCGATGCGGTCGGTCGAGGGCGAGGTCCCCGTCGCGGAGCTGGTCGAAGGCAAGGAGTTCCAGATCGGATCCATGACGGTCAAGGTGAAAAAGTTCGAGCAGAAGGGCGCGGAGGCGACCTTGGACGTCAGCACCAAGGGCGTCCGGGATGACCGGGGGGGCATGTTCCCGCATTTCTCCCTGGTCGACGCGGATGGCAAGACGGTCTCCCAGGGGTCGAGCGGCAGCGGCGGCGGGGACGGCTTCAAGTGGCAATACAAGCTGGGCAGCGACGCTCCGGTCGCCGCCCTCCAATACAAGGCCACGGCCGGCCGGATCACCAAGGTGGTGCGCTTCGAGATCCGGAACATCCCGCTTCCGGTGAAAGAGTAGTGTCCCCGAAGGTCACCCTCCGGTCCGCCCGGGTCGAAGACGCTCCGATCTTGTGCGCGGCCGAGGCGGAAACGGCGCGCGTCCCCGGGCGGCTCGTCAGCCATCCCCACGAGCTCAAGGTCGAGTCCTTCGCGTTGAAGATCGCCGAACTCCAGGACAAGGGGCGGTACATCGTCGCCGAGCGGGAGGGCCGGCCGGTGGGCCACGCGGTCCTCGAGCCCATGTCGCTCAAGCGCCTCGCGCACGTCCAGCGCCTGACGATGGTCGTCCACCCCGGCTTCGAGCGGCAGGGCATCGGCGCGGCGCTCATGAAGGACCTGATCGACTGGGCTTCCGCGAATCCGGCCGTGGGCAAGATCGAGCTGCTCGTGCGCGCGTCGAACGAAGGCGCGATCGCGCTCTATCGCAAGTTCGGATTCGTCGAAGAAGGGCGCCTGCTCAAGCGGCTCAAGTTCGAGGACGGAACTTATCTCGACGACGTCGCCATGGGGTGGTTCCCCAAGAAGTCATGAGTCATGAGTCTCGAGTCTTGAGTCTTGAGTCGTATGCCGTCTGACTCACGACGCATGACTCATGACTCACGACTTCCTACTTGCGACTTCGTGCAAGCGGCGGGCAGCGCTCGCTCTCCTCTTTCGCCAGCTTGGCGAGGCTCCCGTCCGGGATCGCGACCCGGATCCGCTTCATCAGGTTCTGGTAGTACGTGATGTTGTGGAGCGACAGCATCGACAAGCCGAGGATCTCGTCCACCGAGAAGCAGTGGCGCAGGTAGGAACGGCTGAACCCCGCGCAGGCGGCGCAGGGGCACGCGGGATCGATCGGCCGCCCGTCCTCCTTGAAGACGGCGTTCCGGATCTTGAGCATTCCCTCGCTCGTGAACGCCCAACCGTTGCGGCCGAGCCGCGTCGGCAAGATGCAGTCGAAGAGATCGACGCCCGCCAGCACCGAGTTCACGATGTCGGACGGCGTGCCGATGCCCATCGCGTAGCGCGGCTTCAACTCCGGCGCCGCGTCGCATACGACTTTCGCCATCTCGATCATCGTCTCCGCGGGCTCGCCCAGCGACAGGCCGCCGATCGCGATCCCCGGCAAGTCGTGGCGAAGGACGTCGTCGAGGGATCGCCGGCGCAGATCGGGATGCGTGCCGCCCTGCACGATGCCGAACAGGGCGTCCTCCTGCCGCGCCTTCACCGACCGTTCGAGCCACGCCGCGGTCCGTTTCACGGCGGCTTCCGCCTGGGCCGGCGTCGCGGGAAAGGGCGCGGGCTCGTCGAGCGGCATCACGATGTCCGCGCCGAGCTCGCGCTGGATCTCGAGCGCACGTTCCGGAGAGAGTTTTATCGTGGAGCCGTCGAGATGCGACTGGAACTCGACCCCCGCGTCGGTCACCTTCCGCAGCTTCGCCAGGCTGAAGACTTGGTAGCCGCCGCTGTCGGTGAGGATCGGCCCGCTCCAGCCCATGAACTTGTGCAGCCCGCCCATGTTCTTGACGAGCTTCTCGCCCGGGCGAAGCGCGAGGTGGTACGCGTTGCAGAGGAGGATCTGCGTCCCCGCGTCGCGGAGCTGCGCCGGCTGGAGCGTCTTGACGGCGGCTTTCGTGCCGACGGGCATGAACGCGGGCGTCTCGAACGCGCCGTGCGGCGTATCAATACGGCCGGCGCGCGCGCGGCTGGCCGCGTCGCGAGAACCTATTGTGAACCGGAGCATTCGTATACTCTAGGGTCGGACCTCAATCACGGGAATCCCTGATGCGTCTTCGCCTCCTGGCCGCCGCCGTCGTCGGTCTCCTTCTCGCCGCGCCCCAATCCGCCGAGATCGACAAGGCGCTTAAGACGATCAAGGCCCAGGACATCCAGCGCCACCAGGTCTACCTCGCGTCCGACGAGCTCGAGGGGCGCGAGGCGGGGAGCGAAGGAGGTCACAAGGCGGCGCTGCACATCGCGGCGCACCTCGCCAGCTGCGGCTTCGAGGGCGGCGGCAGCGACGGGGGCTACTTCTACCCGTTCGGCGGCGGCGGGGCGATGGGCGAGCTCGCCGACGCCAACACGCTCAGGATCTTCAAGGACCCGCTGCGGAAGGCGTCCGACGATTTCAAGATGGGCGACGCGCTCGCGCCGCACGCGCGCTCGCGACCGGGCACGGTCTCGGGTCCGGTGGTCGTCGCGGGATACGGCATCACGGCGACGGAGCACGCGTACGACGACTGGAAGGCGCCGGGCGTCAAGGGCGCGATCGTCCTCGTGCTGGACGGCGAGCCGCAGGAGGCGGACGCGGCCAGCAAGTTCGACGGCGACAAGCCGTCGAAGTACTCCGCGACCGAGCACAAGATCCAGATGGCGGAGAAGGCGGGCGCGGCGGCCGTGCTCATCGCCGCGCGGGAAGGTTCGCCGAAGAAGACGGAATTCACGTGGCCGCCGGACGGCAAATCCGAAGCCTTCAAGATCCCGGTGGCGCTTGTCTCGCCCGAGCTGGCGGACAAGCTCGCCGGCAAGCCGCTGAAGAATCTCAGGGCCGACATCGACGGCGACCTCAAGCCGCGCTCGTACAAGGGCTCGCCGCTCGTCGAGCTGGCGATCTCGCCGCGCGCGCTCCCGGGCAAGGGGAAGAAGAACGTGCTCGGGATCTGGCGCGGCCGGGACTCGAAGCTCAAGGACCAGTGGATCGTCCTCGGCGCCCACTACGACCACGTGGGGCGGGGGCGCGGGGGCGGCGGGATGGGGAAGAAAGGCGAGATCCACAACGGCGCCGACGACAACGCGTCGGGGACGTCCACGCTGCTCGAGGTCGCGGAGGCCATCAAGGAGACGAAGCCGCGGCGGTCGATCCTCATCATGTGGTTCGACGAGGAGGAGGGCGGCCTCGTCGGGTCGAAGAACTGGTGCTCCAATCCGACGATCCCGATGGACCAGATCGTCGCGATGATCAACGTCGACATGGTGGGGCGGAACGCGACGACGAAGATCGACGCGGGGCTCGAGAAGGAGGGGAAGAACTTCAAGTACCCCAAGTTCGCGGCGGTCCTGGCGGAGACGGAGCGGAAGTTCGGCTTCAAGTTCGACTGGGACGGCGCGGACGAGTACGTCCAGCGCAGCGACCAGTGGAACTTCATGGAGAAGGGCGTGCCGGCCGTCTTCTTCTTCGGCGGGATGCACGCGGACTACCACCGCGACACGGACGACGTCGAGAAGATCAACTTCCAGAAGGAAGAGCTGGTCGGCAAGATCATCTGCTGGATCGCCCTGCGGATCGCGAACTCGGACCAGTCGCTGCGGTAAGTCCTGCCCCACGCCCCGACGGCGAGTTCGTCATACCCTTCGGGGAGGAACCATGCACGCAACCATTCTCGTCCTCGCTCTCGCCGCCGCCCTGCAGGAACCGAAGGAGCCCGAGACGATCCTCCAGCGGATGGGCGATCTCCGCTGGCAGCACGGCGCGTACATCACGACGATCGCCGTCCTCCCCGGGGACAAGCACGCGTTGTCGTCGGCCTACACGGGCGCCGTGCTGTGGGATCTGGAGACGGGCGCCGCCGTGCGCTCCTACCAGGGCCACAAGGGCATGGTCTTTTCCATGGCGCTCTTTCCCGACGGAAGGAGATTCGTCACCTGCGGCGGGGACAAGCGAGTCGTGTTGTGGGACATCGAATCGACCACTCCCGTCAGGAGCTTCGAAGGGCATAAGGATGCGGTCCGGACCGTGGCCGTGACTTCGGATGGATCCCGCATCGTGTCCGGGGGACATGATGCGCAGGTGATTGTCTGGGACCCCGCGTCCGAGAAGCCCCTGCAGGTGATCGCATCGCCCTTGGGAGCTTCGGTGGGCGTTGCGATGCAGCCCGGCGGCCGGCTCGCCCTGGTCGATGGCCCGTACAAGGCCGCGCTGATCGACATCGACTCCGGCAAAGTAATCAAAGAACTGGCTCTGACCGCCCCGGATCCCAGGACCAAGAAGGGGCGCGGGATGGAGAAGGTGGCCTTCACGCCGGACGGACGCCATGCCCTCGCCTATTTCCCGTACCAGGGAGTGACCGTCTGGAACGTGGAATCCGGCAAGGAGATCCGGGTGCTGGGCACCAAGGGATTCTCTTACAGCGCCGTCCATTTCACCCGCGACGGACGCGAAGTCTTGCTCGGAAGCCAGAAGTCGCTCGAGGTCTGGGATTTCGAGAAAGGCGAGCTCATCAAGAAGGTCGGCGGGTCAGGCTTCTACGCCATGGCAGAAACGGAAAAGGGTTCGCGCCTCGTTGCCACGGACGGCGGAGGATCCGTGGCCATCTGGGATCTGACCACGGGAAAGCGGCTGACCGACGCCGGCCCCGGGGAAGTCTTCTGCGTCGCCTACTCGCCGGACGGGAGGTCGCTTCTCGCCGGGATGAAGGACGGATCGATCACTCTCTGGGATGTCGCCGCCGGTCGAACGATCCGCACGTTCGAGAAGCTGAGCGAGAAGAAATTCGGCGACGGATCTCCAACGCACAATTGGGCGGCTTCGCTGGCGATGTGCCCGGATGGGACCCAGGCAGTCACGGCGCATTGGGATGGGCGGACCGCGTTGTGGGATCTCTCCAACGGGAAACTCATTCGCGAATACGACGGCATGTTCGGCGGGTCGGTCCAGGGGGTGGCGCTGAGTCCGGACGGCCGGTGGGGCGCGGGCTCGGGTCACCCCGCCGCGATCTGGGACCTTGAGGGCGGACAGGCAAAGCGCTCAGTCAACCCCGGCCCCGGGGCCTACACGGCGGTCGCGTTCAGTCCGAACGGCGCCCTCCTGCTCCTGGGATCGAACTCGGCGAAGCTCCGGCTGTTCGACGCGACTTCGGGCGCCCAGGTGCGGGAGTTTGAGGGCCATCCCGGCCGGGTCGCGGCGCTCGCCTTCACTCCCGACGGCCGCCACGCGGTGTCGGGGAGCGAATCGGGGGAACCGTTTCAGCTCTGGGACGCGTCGACGGGCAAACCGGTCCGGACGTTTGCGTTTCCACGGGGAACTCCGCCGTCGTGGGGCACGGCGCTCGCCCTGTCGCCCGACGGCCGGTTCCTGTACTCGCGAGGCGCCGCCAACGAACTCGTGGTCTGGAATGTGGAGTCCGGTGCGATCGTGAAGTCTTTCAGCGGCCACCACAACACCGTCAAGGCGATCGCCCTCAGCGCCGGCGGGCGATTCGTGGCGACGGGGTCGATGGATACGCTCGTCATTCACCGCCATCCCGGGCTGCCTTTCAAAGCCAAGTCGAAGGCGTGGGCCGACGCCATGCGGAAGGACGGGGAGCAACTCGAGCGCGGGTGGAAGCGGTTCATGGAGGCGGTGAGGAGCCAGGACTACGACCTCTGGACGGAGGCGATGGAACGCGGCGTCGCGCTGGGCGACACCCTTCTCGCTCCTCTGTTTGACGAGCTCAGGCTTCCGAACGAACCGATCCGGAGCGAGGAAGGGGAAGCCCTGCTCAAGCAGCTGGATCAGGATGATGTCGAGGCGAGGGACAAGGCCCGGAAAAGCCTGTCCGACTTGGGAGAGTCCGCGTACGGCTGGGCGCGCCATCGGGCGAATGATCCGGCCCTCTCGGGCGCCGCCCGGGGAGCGCTCAAGTCTTTCTGCCGCGAGATCGAGGCGCTGCCGGTGAAGGACCTCGAGATGAAGGACATCGGCGAGCTGCGGGCGGTGCTGATCCTCATCGAGCAGGCGGAGTCTGAGAAGCGCCTTCAAGCCTTGGAGCGATTCGCGAGGGGCCCGATGAATTCTGTGCCTTCGCGTCTGGCGCGCCGATACATCGATCACGTCCTGAGGCGGTAGATCCTCACGCGCACTCGCGCCGCCGTGAACTCCAGTTCCGCTACTTGCTCGTATCTCGTCTCCCCTCGAAGGAAGATCATCGTGTAGTGCGGCCAGTCGGGAGGATTGGGATTGGGCGGAGCATAATAACCGCCGATGCGCGAAGACCCGCTCCGCAGATGGATCGGCTCAAGAGCCACGACCAGCGACTCGGGATCGCGCGCCATCCACGCGTCATAGACTTTCTTCGGACCCGTGTCGCGGTCTTCCGGCTCGTCAAGATTGAAGCGCACCCTTCGAGTCCGCAGGTCGAACCGCTTTCTCAGTTCCCACTCGAACAAGTGACGGCTCAGGCCGTCGATTCCACCGATCACTCGAATCGACGGGACGTCGCCGATGCGCGTGTCCGTCCATCGCAGGACCTCCGCGTAATCGCGATGGATCGGCGGCGGCGACACCGCGTTCGGCAATCCCAACGTGTAGAGACCGATGGAGGGGCCGATGATGGCGCCGGCCGCGGCCAGTCCGGCGAGGACCCGGCTCCGCGTTGCGGGGAGGAAACCCACCAGCGTCTCGGAGGCGAGAATCCACCACGCCACGAGAAACGGCACGATGAAGCGCGACTGTCGCGCGTGATGGCCCATGACGAGCAGCGCGCCCGCGACGACCGCCCACTGGAAGAACCGGACTCGCTCGGGCATTCCGCGGCGCAGGAAGGACAAGACGACGATTGCCAGGACGGCGATCGAGATCCACAGCGCGGCGTGCCCGCTGTTCAGGAAATACTCCGGATAAAACGTCCAGTGCGCCGGGTCAGTCCGCTCGTGGACTGCCGGAGGCCTCGAGATCCACTCCGAGATCTGCTGGAACCGCGGCGAGTAGATGACGAAAACCCAGACGTAGACCGGGATCACCGCGGTCAGGAAGATGTCGCGATATCGCTTGGGAACGGCGCGCAACTCGACGCGGTGTTTCCAGCAGAGCCACGCGACGCGGACTCCGGCGAGCAACGCCGCCGCGATCAGCGGGCCGCCCGCGCGCGTCATCGACAGGGCTCCGATCTTCCAACCCCCCGACAGGCGGATCGCGAGCGCCGTGAGGAACGCGATCGCGATCAGGAT
>DASTON010000224.1:0-2452 GCA_035762525.1 Planctomycetota bacterium
CTCCTCGACCGGCGCGCCCTCGATGAACTCGAAGGCGGCCCGCTTCCAGAGGAAGAGGTCGTAGATCTCCTCCTCGATCTGGGCGCGGACGACGTCCTGGATGTCCTTGCGCGTGATGTGGCCGGAATTGACGAGCTCCTCGCCGAGGAGTTTCTTGGAGATCTTCTGCTGGTCGAGGACCTCCTTCAATTTTTCCTGCGAGATTTTCCCCGCGCGGACGAGGATGTCGCCGATGCGGAAGCCCTTGCGGCGGCCGGTGGAGAGGAGCTGGACGCCTTCCTTGCCGAAATAGATGGCCTTGCGGCTCTCCCCGTCCTGGACGACGAGGGTGCCCTCCTTCTGGCTCATCGAGATCATCTGGAAGACCTCGCCGAGCCCGATGGTGCTCAGATCGCCTTTAAGCGCCATCTAGATTCCGGTTCCTGGAAAAAACTGCATAAATCATAACCTGTTCGCGGCGATGGGGAAAGCCCGGCCTCGGACGAACCTCGGGACCCGCCACTTCCTTATCGGCGCTTTTTGCCCGCGATGACAGCTTGGGCCGCCGCCAGGCGGGCGATGGGCACCCGGTACGGCGAGCAGGAGACGTAATCGAGCCCCAGCTCGTGGCAGAACCTCACGCTGCGGGGGTCGCCGCCGTGCTCTCCGCAGATCCCGATCTTGAGCTTGGAGCGCTTCCGGCGGCCCAGGGCGACCGCGTGGCGCATCAGCCCCCCCACGCCGTCCTGGTCCAGCGACTGGAACGGATCGATCGCGAAAATCGCGGCGGCCCCCGGATTCACGTAGTCCGGCAGGAACCTCCCCGCGTCGTCGCGCGACAGTCCCATCGTCATCTGCGTGAGATCGTTCGTGCCGAAGCTGAAGAACTCCGCGATCTCCGCGATCTGGCCGGCGAGGAAGGCGGCGCGCGGCACCTCGATCATCGTCCCGACCGTGTACGGGATCTTCAACCGCGACGCCTTCAGCAGCGGGTCCGCGACCGCGCGCGTCCGCCGTTCGAGGATCTCCAGTTCCTTCCGGTCCATGACGAGCGGGTGCATGATCTCCGGCCGCACGTCGATCCCCTTCCGCTTCACGCGGATGGCCGCCTCCACGATGGCCCGGATCTGCATGTCCAGGATCTCGGGATACGTGATGCACAGCCGGCAGCCGCGATGGCCGAGCATCGGGTTCGCCTCGTGCAGCTGGGCGACGCGGCGGGCCACCGTCTCGGGATCGATGCCCAGGCGGCCGGCGAGTTCCTCCTGCTTGGGCCGGTCGTGCGGGACGAATTCGTGCAGGGGCGGATCGATGAGTCGGATCGTGACCGGCTTGCCCGCCATCGCCTCGAAAATCCCGGCGAAATCGTCGCGCTGGAACGGGAGGAGCTTGTCGAGCGCGACGCGCCGCTGCGCGGGACCGTCCGCGAGGATCATCTCCTGGATCGCGAACCGCCGCTCCTCCGTGTCGAAGAACATGTGCTCGGTGCGGCAGAGTCCGATCCCCTCGGCGCCCATCTCGACCGCCTTCTTCGCGTCGTACGGCGTGTCGGCGTTCGCGCGCACGCGCAGGCGGCGGAGTCCGTCGGCCCACGCCATCACGTCGTGAAAGGCCTCCGGCAGCGCGGGCTTCACGAGCGGCAGCGCGCCCTCGTACACGGTCCCCGTGCCGCCGTCGAGCGTGATCACGTCCCCCTCGCGGAGGACCTTGCCCCGGGCCTTGAGCTCCTTGGCCGTGGGATCGATGTCGAGTTCCTCGCAACCCACGATGCAGCACTTCGCCCACCCGCGGGCGACGACGGCGGCGTGCCTCGTCTTGCCGCCGGTGGCGGTCAGGATCCCCTGGGCGGCGTGCATGCCCCCTACGTCTTCGGGGCTGGTTTCCCGCCGGACGAGGATGACGCGGCGCCCCGACGCGGCGGCGGCCTCGGCGTCCGCGGCCGTGAAGACGATCTCCCCGCTCGCGGACCCGGGCACGGCATCGATCCCCTTCGCGAGCGTCCGGTTCACGAGATCGGACTTCCCCACCGCCGGATCGATCACCGGATAGAAAAGGCGCTCGATGTCGTCGGGCGTGATCCGGCCCACGGCTTCCAGGCGCGTGATGAGCTTCTCCGCGACCATGTCGTGCGCGATCTTGAACGCCGC
The DNA here is from genome assembly GCA_035762525.1 of Planctomycetota bacterium. GTDB lineage: Bacteria > Planctomycetota > MHYJ01 > MHYJ01 > JACPRB01 > DASRJF01. The sequence goes on from DASTON010000224.1 coordinate 2,127, forward strand.
CTGGGGCGACCGCTTGCCCGACCGGCACTGCAGGATGTAGAGGCGGCCCTTCTCGACCGTGAACTCGATGTCCTGCATGTCCCGGTAGTTCCGCTCGAGGGTGCGCCGCTCCTTCACGAGCTGGTAGTACACCGGGGGCATGCGGCGCTCGAGCTCGGAGAGCTTCACCGGCGTGCGGATGCCGGCGACGACGTCCTCGCCCTGGGCGTTGGAGAGGAAATCTCCGTAGAACGTGTTCTCGCCGGTGTTCGGATCGCGCGTGAAGCAGACGCCCGTCCCCGAATCCTCGCCCATGTTGCCGAAGACCATCTGGACGATGTTGACGG
>DASTON010000225.1:0-5133 GCA_035762525.1 Planctomycetota bacterium
ACGGCACCCTTGCCAAGCACACGTTCAAGATCCACAAGGAGGCGACGCTCCAGCGGCTCGACATCTACATCCACAAGCGGCTTCCCGACTACTCGCGCACCCTCGTCCAGAAGCTGATCAAGGAGGGGCGCGTCACGGTCAACGGCCATCCGACCAAGCCCGCGTACGAGATCAACCTCGGCGACGAGATCGAAGTCGAAGTTCCCAAGCTCATCGAGCCCCAGGTCGTCGCGAGCGACATCCCGCTCTCGATCATCCACGAGGACGAGCACCTGCTGGCGATCAACAAGCCGCCCGATTTCGTCGTCCACCCGGCCGCGGGCCACTGGGACGACACGCTCGTCAACGCGCTCCTCCATCACTGCGGGACGCTGCCGGAGTCGGACGACATCTACAAGCCCGGCATCGTCCACCGGATCGACAAGGACACGAGCGGCGTGATCCTCGCCGCCAAGACCGCGAAGGCCCACGCCGCGATGACGAAGCAGTTCCAGGACCGCACGATCGAGAAGGAGTACCTCGCGATCGTGGACGGCGAGATGCCGCTCGACGAGGACGTGATCGACAAGGACATGGACCGCCACCCCAAGGACTTCGAGCGCATGGCGGTCGTGAAGAAGGGAAAGGGAAAGTCCGCGACCAGTTTCTACCGGGTGCAGGAGCGGTTCCGCGGCTACACGCTCGTCCTGGTCGCGCCGAAGACGGGCCGCACCCACCAGATCCGCGTCCATCTCGGATCGATCGGACATCCGTGCGTGGCCGACGCCGCGTACGGCTCCGGGAAGCCGGTCTACTTGAAAGACGTCGCGGGAGAGGGCGCCGCCGATCCGCGCGTCCCCGATCCCAACGTCCCGATCCTCGAACGCCAGGCGCTGCACGCCTTCCGCATCCGGTTCCTCCACCCCGGGACGGAGGAAAGGGTGCAGTACGAGGCGCCGCTGGCGGACGACATGGCGTTGATGGTCGAGCTGCTGCGCGAATACCGAAAGGTATGACGCTTTGGTAGGATCGGGGGGAGCAGGGGGAACCACATGGCGCGCGCTAAAGTCAAAGAAGCCGACATCTCGCACCTGGCCGTCTCGCTGTTCGACAAGGTCCGGATCATCAAGGGCGATCATCCCGGCATCGCGCGCCAGATCGACCGGCTGGAGCGCGAGGTGCGGGAGCGGCTCGAATCGATCCGGGACCAGATCGCGAAGCTGAACCGGCAGGACCGCGAGCTCGTCACCGTGCTGGTGATCAATGGCCTGCATCGGACGGCAGACGAGGTTCTGATCGAAAAGTGACCGCATCCCGCATCCAGCATCCTGCATCCTGGCCAGGATGCTGGCTGCCGGATGCCGGATGCACGGGTCACCCTTGACTCCCAATTCGGTGGTCCCTAGAATCTCCACTCTTTGGTTCCGCCCTTTTCCGAATCCCCGTGACCCCTCGTGGAGGGGGCGCGCTCGCCCTGAAGGCGAAGTCCTTCAGGGCCTGGCCGGCGAGGTTGCCGTCCGCCGGACGGCCGTCGGAGCGGCGCGCGGCCCGGGGAGCCCAGGGAACGGTTGGCAGCCGTGCCGGGACCGCTCGGAGGGGGGCGATAGGTCGAAAGACCCCGTTTGGAGAACACGATGCCGTCCACGTTCATCGACCCGAAGGCTCTGCTGGTCGCCGGCGTCCATTTCGGCCACAAGGTCAGCCGGTGGAATCCGAAGATGGCGCCGTACATTTTCGCCCGACGCAATCTCATCCACATCATCGACGTCCGGGAAACGGTCAAGGGCCTCATCAAGGCGTGCCACTTCCTGGAGAAGCTCGCGGCCAAGGGGGAGCTCATCCTCTTCGTCGGCACGAAGCGCCAGGCCTGCACCGTCATCCGGAACGAGGCGAAACGCTGCGGCATGCCCTACGTCGCCGAGCGCTGGCTCGGCGGCACGCTCACGAACTACGCCACCATCCGCGAGCGGCTCGGGCGGCTGAAGACCATCGAGACCTGGGAAGAGGACGGCACGATCAACCGGTACGGCAAGAAGGAGCAGGCGAGCATCGCGCGCGAGAAGCGGAAGCTCATCCGCAACCTCGACGGCATCCGCATGCTCGACCGCCTGCCCGCCGTGCTCATGCTCATCGACCCCATGCACGAATCCATCGCCGTGGCGGAGGCCGACAAGGTCGGCGCCGCGACGGTCGCCCTCATCGATTCGGACGGCGATCCGGACACGATCGACGTCCCGATCCCCGGCAACGACGACTCGATGAAGGTCATCCAGATCGTCGTGGCCAAGCTGGCCGACGCGGTCCTCGAGGGCCGCGCGCGCGCCCCGCATGTCGCGACGCCCGAACCGGTGCCCCAGCAGGCCGTCTCCGTCGGCGGACGGGAACGCGGCGGCCGCGGCCGGGGCGAGCGGCTCTTCGGGTTCGGCGGTCCGCGCGGGGGCGGCGGGGGCGGCGGAGGAGGCGGCCGGGGTCGCGGCCCCGGCGGTCCGCGTCCCGCTCCGGCGGCTCCGGCGGCGCCGCCGCAATAGCCGTCAGCTGTCATCGGTCAACGGTCAGCAGGCGGAAACAGAGAGAAAACACAATGGCAGAAATTGATCCCAAACAAGTCATGAAGCTTCGCGCCGAAACCGACGCGAGCATGATGGAGTGCAAGAAGGCGCTCGTGGAAGCCGACGGCCTGTTCGACAAGGCGAAGGAGATCCTGCGCAAGCGCCTCGGCGAGATCGCCGACAAGAAGTCCGGCCGGGAAACGACGAGCGGCGCCATCGGATCCTACGTCCACATGACGGAGGGAGTCGGCAAGGTCGGCGCGCTGGTCGAGCTCGGCTGCAACACCGACTTCGTGGTCAAGAACACGGACTTCCAGGCGCTGCTGCGCGACCTCGCCGTCGCGGTCGCCGCGTTCGACCCGAAGTACGTCTCCAAGGACCAGGTCCCCGCGGACCTGCTCGCCGAGGAGAAGAAGAAGTACGAGGGGGACGTCAAGGGCAAGCCGCCCCAGATCGCCGAGAAGATCCTCGAGGGCAAGCTCGAGAAGAACCTCTATTCCCGGCTCTGCCTCCTGCACATGCCGTACCCGAAGGAAGACGAGTTCAAGGGCACGTACGGCGAGCTGATCCGCTCGATGATCGCCAAGATCGGCGAGAACCTCGTCGTCCGCCGCTTTCATCGCATGGAACTTGGCCGCTAGTTTCCAGTTGCCCGTCTCCAGTTTCCGGATCTGAATCTGGAAACAGGGAACCGGATACTGGATACTGGTCACTCGCAATGGCCACGCCCAAATTCAAGCGCGTCCTCCTGAAGATCAGCGGCGAGGCGTTCTGCCGCGAGGGCGGCCACGGCATCGACATCGAGGAAGCCCGCTCCATCGCCCGCCAGATCGTGGAGGCCCAGAAGACCGGCACCCAGGTCGCCGTCGTCGTCGGCGGCGGCAACATCGTGCGGGGCTCGGGGCTGGCGCCGCTCGGGATCAACCAGGCGACCGGCGACTACATGGGGATGCTCGCCACCGTCATCAACGCGCTGGCGCTCCAGGACCTCATCGAGTCGATGGGGAAGCCGACGCGCGTGCTCACCGCGCTCCCCATCCAGGCGGTCGCGGAGCCGTGGATCCGCCGCCGCGCCATCAGCCACCTCGAGAAGGGGCGGATCATCATCCTCGCGGCGGGCACGGGCAACCCCCACTTCACGACCGACACGGCGGCGTCCCTGCGCGCCGCGGAGATCGGCGCCGACGTGCTCCTCAAGGCGAGCAAGGTGGACGGCGTCTACGACCGCGATCCGAACAAGGACGCGAAGGCGAAGCGGTTCGAGCGCCTGACGTACCTGCAGGTGCTCAACAAGCGCCTCGGCGTGATGGACGTCACGGCGATCTCCATGTGCATGAAGCACAACCTGCCCATCATCGTCTTCAACCTCCGCAAGGAGGGGAATATCGTGAAGGCGGTCCGCGGCGAGCCGATCGGCACGATCATCGACGAGACGGCGGAGGAAAGAGAAGTCGTCAGGAAGTAACGTCCGACCTTGAACTCCCCCGGAGGGGACCATGCCCTACGATGACATCGCCCTCGAGGCCGAAGAGAAGATGGAGAAGGCCGTCGAGGTGATGGCGGGCGAATTCAAGGGAGTGCGGACCGGCCGCGCGACGCCGGCGCTCGTCGACGGCGTGCGCGTGGACTACTACGGGGCGCCCACCGCCCTCAAGGCCCTCGCCTCGATCACCGTGCCCGAGCCGCGGCTCCTCATGCTCAAACCCTTCGACCCGGGCGCCATCGACGGGATCGTGAAGGCGATCCAGAAGGCCGACCTCGGCCTGAATCCGCAGACCGACGGCAAGATCGTCCGCCTCGCGGTCCCGCCCCTTTCCGAGGAGCGGCGCAAGCAGATGTCGAAGCTCGTCAAGGAGCTCGGCGAGAAGGCGAAGCTCGCGATCCGCAACGTCCGGCGCGAGGCGAACACCGCCACCGACGGCGAGGAGAAGGACAAGACCCTGTCCGAGGACGACGCCCAGCGGACCAAGGACGAGATCGACCGGCTCACGAAGGAGTACGAAGCGAAAGTCACGGACCTGGTGGAGAAGAAGACGAAGGAAGTCATGGAAGTTTGAGACGCATCACGAATCACGCATCACGCATCACGGATTCCTCGAACAAGCTCGTAGATGGATCCCCGTGATGCGTGATGCGTGATGCGTAATGCGCTCCTGGGCGGCGTCATCGCCGCCCTCATTGCGGTCATCGCGGGCGTCGAGTCGACGGTCGAGGGCGGGACGGCCGCCGTCCTCCGATCATGCTCTCCGCAAGTCCTTCTTGCCGCCCTCGCCCTCCTGGTGTTGTCGTTTGTCGTCTCGCGCGCGGCCTGGATTCGAAGCGCGCTCGCCTCAATTGAAAGCTCGGAACCGGGGACCGCCGCCCGAGTCCTGTCCGGGGCCTGCGCCGGTTTCGCCATTCTCACCACCATCACGCTTCACTGGTCTCTCCAAATCTCGTCGCTCATCGCGGTGGCGACGGTGGTGGCGGGCGTCGCGGTGGGGGTCGTGTCTTCACGCCGCGGACCCTGGCTCGCCGTCCTCGCGGTTCCCGCGTTCGTCCTCGCGGTCGAGTTTTTCTCGGTCGCATCCGCGATCCTCGCCGGCGTGATCGTCGTGGGCGGGGG
>DASTON010000226.1:0-8993 GCA_035762525.1 Planctomycetota bacterium
GATAGGCCGGCCAGGTCGCGGCGAAGGCGAGTCCCGCGTAGACCGTCGCGTACACGGCGAGGCCCGCGATCACGACGTACCGGCGATCGAAGCGGTCCGCCAGCATCCCCCCGGGGATCGAGGCGAGCGCCCGCACGAAGCAGAGTCCGCTCCAGACGAGAGGGACGTGGTGTTCGGCGATACCGACCTCCTTCGCGCGCCACAGGATGAAGAGGTCCGAGGAATTCCCGAGGGTAAAAACGGTGACGGTCAGCAGGAACCACTTGAAGTTCGCGTCGAACGGCGCCAGCGAGAGCTTCAGCTTCGCGGGGGCGGCCGCGGGCCGGACGTCGTGGACGAACCCCCCGATCACGACCAGCACCATCGCCGCCGGAATCGCCGTGAGGAAAAAGACTCCGCGATAGTCCCATCCGCGCGCCAGCAGGGCCATCGCCAGGAGGGGGCCCAGCGTGGCCCCGAAGTGGTCCATCGCCTTCTGGAGCCCGAACGCCTTGCCCCGGGCCCAGGGCTCGCAGGAATCCGCGATGAGCGCATCCCTCGCCGCCAGCCGGAGGCCCTTGCCGAGCCGGTCGGCGATCCGGACGGCGCCCACGTGCCAGACGACTCTCGCGAACCCGAACAAGGGCCGGGCCGCCGACGCGATCCCGTACCCCGCGAGGACGAAGATCTTGCGACGGCCGAGGCGGTCCGACAGCCAACCCGTCACGACGCGAAGGATGCTCGCCAGGCTGTCCGAAATCCCCTCGATCCAGCCCAGAGTCTCCGTCGTGGCCCTCATCGATCGGAGGAATCCGGGCAGGAGCGGGATCACGAGCTCCGCGCCGAAATCCGTGAAGAAGCTCGCCACGCTCAGGGCGATGACGTTGGGGCCAAGGCCCCGGAGGAGACGACGCATCACGCATTACGTATCACGCAATGCGGAGAGCATCACGAATTACGCATCATGCATCACGGGGATCGCCCAACAGGCTTCTTGAAGGAACCCGTGATGCGTGATGCGTGATGCGTAATGCGCTCCCCTTTGATATTCTCTCCGTCCCATGATTGTCATGAAATTCGGCGGCTCGTCCGTCTCGGACGGCGCGAGGATCCGGAACGTCATCGAGATCGTCCGGAGCCGCCTCGACCGCAAGCCGGTCGTCGTCGCGAGCGCCTTCCGCGGCGTCACGGACGATCTCTTCGCGGCGGCCGAAGAGGCGCTCACCGGCAAGGACGGCCATCTCGAGAAGCTCCAAGCGCGCCACCAGTCGGTGATCTCGGACCTGGGCCTCGCCGCGGACCTGGTGAAGGACGTCCTCGCCGAGCTCGCCGTGCTCCTGAAGGGCATCTCCCTCGTCAAGGAGCTCACGCCGCGCACGCTCGACTACGTCGTGAGCTTCGGCGAGCGCCTCTCGACGCGCATCATCTCGGCCGCCTTCGACAAGGCCGGCATCCCGTCGTCCCAGCACGACGCGTTCGACATCGGGATGCTGACGGACGACCAGTTCGGCGCGGCCCAGCCCCTCCCGGAGGCGGAGGCCGAGCTCAAGCGCCACGTGACGTCGCTGGCGCGCCTCCCCATCGTCACGGGGTACGTCGGCAAGACGCGGGGGGGCGACATCACGACGCTCGGCCGGAACGGCTCCGACTTCACCGCGACCATCATCGGCGCGGCGATCGGGGCCGAGGAGATCCAGATCTGGAGCGACACGGACGGGGTGATGACGGCCGATCCGCGCCTCGTGCCCGGCGCGAAGCCGATCGCCTATCTCACGTTCGACGAGGCGAGCGAGCTCGCCTACTACGGCGGGAAGGTCCTGCACCCGTCGACGATCGTCCCGGCCGTCCGCAAGGGCATCCCCGTCAAGGTGCTCAACACGTTCAAGCCGGCCCATCCGGGGACGACGATCCTGTCGAAGGTCGACGATGCCCAGAAGGGCGTCAAGTCCATCGCCCACCACCTCTCCAACTACGTGGTCAACATCCGCTCGTCGCGGATGCTGATGGGCCACGGCTTCCTCGCGCGCCTCTTCGGCGTCTTCGCCGAGCACCGCGTCGTGGTCAACATGGTCTCGACCAGCGAGGTGACGGTCTCGGTGACCGTGGACAGCGACCGGCGGCTCGACGCGGCGGTGGAGTCCCTGTCAAAGTTCGCGGAGGTCTCCGTCGAGGAGAACCGGGCCATCGTGTGCGTCGTGGGCGAGGGGCTGCGCTCGACGCCGGGGATCGCGGGGCTCGTCTTCGAGGCGCTCCGCGAAGCCTCCGTTAATGTCTTGATGATCTCCCAGGGCGCTTCTAAGATCAACGTCGCTTTCGTGGTCGCCGACCGCGATGCGGAGGCCGCCGTGCGCGCCCTTCACCGGAAATTCTTCGACGGCCCGAAAGAATGAACGGCCCGCGGACGTCCTGATCTATACGTGGAAACGAGCATGAAGCGCCTCGCCGTCGCCCTCGCGCTGGTTGCGGCCTGGGGCTGCCAGGCGATCGAGCGCCCGACGTACCGCGAGCCCGATCCCGCCCCCCTCCAGCGGCCCGCGCCGCCCCCCGAAAGGATCCTGAGGATCGCCCCGGATTTCCGGTTCCGGGAGCCCGAGACGGGAAAGACGTACTTCTACCGCGGCTACGCCGAGAAGCTCCCGAACGGGGGCGACTTCAAGCACGAGATCGTCACCGTCCTGGATCCGAAGGGCGAGTACGAGCGGGACGCGACGGAGGAAGAGCGCGCGTACGCGATGGACGTGCTGGAGCGCGACTGGCGCAACAAGGGCCTCGAGGACCAGATCCGGTATCACGCGGAAGTGGCCCGCATGGGCCGCGAGCGCCGCGATTCCCTCGTCGACACCAAGATCGCGTTCTCGGAGCAGGCCGTGAAGCACCTCGAGGAGCACCTGGTTTCGCTGGAAGCCGACCTGGTGTCGAGCACGCGCACCCCGGGCTACCAGGCGCCCGCCGGCCACCTCGAATTCCTCCAGCGCGAGATCGCCGTGACGCAGGGCAGCCTGGCCGAGACGAAGGCGCGGCTGGAGATGCTGCGCTACCTGCAAACGTCCCGGGAACGCGCGTACGGACGGTCGGGCAGGCTGCAAGCCGGGTCATGATGCAAAAACTCCGCGTCGCGCTCGGCGCGATCGCGGCCCTCCTGCTCGTCTCCTTCATCGCCCAGAATTTCAGTTCCATCTCCATCAATTACTGGCCGTTCGGCCGCATCGACGCGCCGGTGTGGATCGTGGTAGCGGGCTCAGCTGCCATGGGGATCCTCGCCTTTTACTTCTTTCAAGCCTTCCGGAAATCCAAGAACAAGCAGTAAAGCCCGCGATGACGGATGACGGATTACCGATGACGGTGGAACGTCACTTCGCGGATTTCTCGATCAGCTCGATGAAAGTCCGCCAAGCCTCGAGAAACTCCGGCGGGATTTCTTCCTTGGAGGCTTCGAGGAGAAGGCTGCGGACGCTCGGGGGCAGGTGGCCCCACGATCCGGAGTCGCCGCGCGATTTGAATACCGACGGGCGATCGGTGCGCTTGGGATCGTACTTCGTCGGAGCGGGAGCTCCCGGTTGACGAGCCTGGCTCTTCGCCGGGTCCTGTTTCTGCGGGTCCCTGCCCGCGGCGCTCCTCGCCTTCCTGATGACTTCGTCGAGTTTCTGCGCGGCGTCCTTCTCCCTCTTCTCCGCCTTCTCGACCGACTCTTCCAGGAGCAGCTCTTCCGCGAGGTCCATCAGGCGCCGGGCGTCCTTGAGCAGCTCCATTGCCTGGGCCGGCGTCAGTGCGTCCTCCTGGGCGAAGGCGGGCGACGCCCCGATCACCGCGGCGGTCACCAGGGCGATCAGCTTCATGATTCCTCCGTCCAGCGTTCAGTTGCTTGAACCGCCTTCCTGAAAATCGGGATATTGAAACCGTTCGGGAATCGGAGAATCGTCAATCTTCAATCGTCAATGCGGCAGGTCCGGCTATGAAAAAACCACGCCTTGTGAGGGCGTGGTTTTCTCGGATTCTCGGGTCTGTTACTTGCCGGACTTCTCCAGCGACTCGAAGTACTTCTTCCAGAGCTCCTGGAACTCGGGCGGCACGTCTTCCTTGCTCGCGGCGAGCATGGCGCGGCGGACCTCCGGGGGGAGCTGGCCCCACGCGCCGGACTGCGTGGCGACGGACTTGAACTTCGAGGGCTCCTCGGTGCGGTTCGGGTTGTAGGGCTTCTGGGCGGGCGACCCCGGCTGCTTCACGGCCTTCGACTGCTGCGACTTCTGCTCGCGCTCCTTACAGGAGCGACAGGAGCCGCCGCCTCAGGTCTTGGCTTTCTTGATGATCTCGTTGAGCTTCTCGGCGGCGTCCTTTTCCTTCTTCTCCGCCTTCTCGACGAGCTTGCCGACCTTCTCGAGGATCCGCTTCTGGAGCGCGCCCGGCTCGTCCTTCAGCTCGCGCTGGAGCCGCTCCATCAGGGCCTTCTCGGTCTCGATCGCCTTGCCGCGGCTGGAGTCGTTGAGCAGCTCCTCCGCCTTCCCCATCATGCGATGCGCGTCCTCGAGGAGCTCCATCGCCTGGGCGGGGGTCAGCTCGTCCTCATCCTCCTGCGGCTCCGCGCCGGGAGGCGCCTCTTTCCCGCCCTCCTGGGCGGACGCGAACGGGACCGCGATCGCGAACAGGAACGCGACCGCGACGATGGGCCATTTCTTCATAGGACCTCCGGGGAGCACCAAGTAATTATACGGTTAAACCGGGACCAAGCTTTGCAACTAACTGAAATCCCGTCACCCGGCGATTTCAGATTGACGATTTCCGATTGCCGGACCCGACTCCGCTTCCTCATTCCAGATTCCAGATTCTTGATTCTTGATTCGTGATTCGTGATTCGTGATTCCTACTCGTCCTTCCTCTTGTCCGCCTCTTCCTTGAACTTCTCCAGGAACTTCCCGAGGATGCGGCCCAGCTCGCCCTGCTCGTCCGAAAGCCGCTTCAGCACCCGCTTGTCCAGGTCGGACAGGTCCTCCCCCTCGGTGGGGTGCTTCGACCGGTACTTCTGCGTCTTCTTCAGGATCTGCTCCTGGATCTTCTTCATCAGGTTGAGCTGGACGATGTCCGGAACGAGGGGGGGCTTCCCGCCGCCGCCCTGGCCGCCGCCGCCCTTCCCCTGCTTCCGCTTGATGTTGAACGCCTCGTAGAGGTCGGTCAGCTTCCGGATGATGTCCTCCTGGACCTCCTGCGTCCGGGCGCCCGGATCGATGTCGCGCAGCCGTGACGAGGACTCGCCCATGTCGTCGATCACCGAGGCCAGGACGAACCGGTAGACGTCGACCTTCTCCTCCTCGAGCTTCTTCGACAGCTCGCCGCAGACCGACGCGAGGTTGTCCTGCGACAGGGCGAGCTGGCGGACTTCCACGCCCTCCTGGCGGGTGAACGTCCCCTTCTGGACGCGGATCCCGTCGAACTTCATGGTCGCCGCGCGGATCTTCTTCTCCTCCTCGATGACCTTGCGGAGCTCGGTCTCGATGTGGACCCTCAGCTCCTCCTCCGCCTCGCGCTTCAGCTCCTCGAGCTTCTTCTCGATCTCCTCGCGCGCGCGCTCGAGGTCCCGCTTCGCCTCTTCTTCCTCGCCCTGGGCGCTGCCGGGCTGCTGCTTCTTCAGGCTCTCCTGGGCGCGCTGCATGTTCTCCTGGGCGCGCTGGGCGCTCTGCGACGCGTTCTCCAGGTTCTGCTGCCGCATCTTCTTCTCGAGCTCCTTGGTGAGCTCCTCGATGCGCTTCTGCATCTTGGCGAGCTCCTCCGAGCGCTTCTTCTCCTGCTCGTTGAGCGGCCGCTTGGCGAGCTCGTCGATCTTCTTCTTCGTCTCCTCGAGCTTCTTCAGGGCCTCGCGCTGGTTCGGGGGCGCCTGCGAGGACTGCTTCTGGTCGAGCTGCTCCTGCGCCTGCTGCATGCTCTTCCCCGCCTCCTGGGACGACTTCGAGGCCTCCGCGGCCTTCCCCGCCTGGGGATCGTTCTTCTTCTCGAGCTCCTGCTTCTTCTCCTCGAGCTTGCGGGTGATCTTCGCCTTCAGCTCCTCCTCGAGCTTCTTCTGGTCCTCGGCGAGGGCCTTCGCGTCGGGCTCGGGCTTCTTCTGGAGGGCTTCCCTGGCCTTCTCGAGTTCCTTCCTGGCCTGGTCCAGCCCTTCCATCGCCTTCTGCTGGCTGCCCTGGCCCTGGCCCGGCTGGCCCTTGGCCATCTCGCCTTCGGCGGACTTCATGGACTGCTGGGCGCCGCCCATCTCGCCGGCGGCCTTGGCGATCGCTTCCTGCGCCTCCACGGGCTGGGACGCGGTCGCGTCGCTCTTGGACATCTCGCCGATCTTGCGCGCGAGGTCGTCCGCCTTCTTCGCGAGCTCCTCCTGCTGTTTCGCGACGTCGGCGAATTTCCCGCCCTCCTTCTGGGCGAGCGCGTTCTGGAGCTTCTCCAGTTCCTGGCGCGCCTGCTGGAGATTCCTGGAGGCCGATTCCTGCGAGCGTCCGGCGGATTCCGCCTGCTCCTTCTGCATCGACTGGCCGGCGCCTTCCATCTCCTTGCCCGCCTGCGCCGTGGACTGGCCGGCCTTCTCGAGGCCCTTCTTCATGTCCGCCGCCTCGGAGCCCTTCGACGCCTTGTCCATGTCGCCCGCGAGGCTCTTCGCTTCCTTCTCGAGCCTGTCCTGCTCGGCGGTGCGGCGCGGGCCGTCGGTCTTGCGCGCCGCGTCGTCCCCCTCCTTCATCTTCTTGAGCTTGTCGCGGAACTTCTCCAGGTCGCGCACCGCGCGCTCCTGGTCGCCCTGGGCCAGGTCGGGCTGGCCGTCGCGGAGCGTGTCGCCGGCGGCCTTCATCGCGTCGGAGGCGTCCTCCAGCTCCTTCAGGGCCTTCTTCTTGTCCGCTTCCGTCCCGGGGATGACGTTCTCGTGCAGGTCGTGGCCGAGGTTCCACGTCTCCTCGCCGATGTCGCGCTGCTCCTTCTCGAGGGCCTTCCCCTTGGCGGTCGCGTCGGCGGTTTCCGCCGCCTTCTTCGTCGCCTCGAGCGCCTTCTTCTGGCGGTCGATGACCTTGTCGAGGTCCTTGAGGGCCTTGTCGAGGCCGCCGCGGCGCTTCTCGGCGGCGGCGGTCTCCTCGCGCAGCTTGTCCTGCCGCTTGATCATCTCGTCGAGCTTGCGGGCCATCTCGCCGAGCGCGCGCAGCTCGGGGCTCTTCGCCTTCTCGGCCGCCTGGAAGGCCTCTTCCTGCTCCTTCCGGAGCTTGTCGATCTCCTTCATGGCCTGGTCGAGCTGCTGGATGAGCTCCTTGGGCGGGCCCTCTTCCGTGCGGCTGAGCAGGTCCTTCTGCTTCTCCATCAAGGACTCGAGGTCCTTGAGCATCTGCTCGTATTCCTTGCCGCGGTCCTTGTCGACGCTCTCGGTGTCCTTGATGACCTTCTTTTGATCCTCGATGAGCTTGTCGAGTTCCTTCTTCAGGGCCTCGAGGGCGGCCTGTTCCTTCTTCTTTTCCTCCGGACTGACGCGGTCCTCGAGGATCTGGAGGATCTTCTCGAGGGAGGCCGCCACCTGCTCGGCGAGCTCGGCCGCGTTGTCCGGGTTCTTCTTGCGGAGCTCGGCGAGGATCTCGTCGAGCTTCTCCCGGACGGTCTCCTCGTTGATCTTGACGAGGGCTTTCTGGAGCCGCTCCGCGACCTGCGGCGACCGCTCCCTCAGGCGCTCGACGAGCACCTTGCCGCGCTCCTGGATCTGCTGGACCAGGTCCTTGACTTCCTTGACGCCGTCGGCGGCCGGATCCTGCTGGGCGGCGATACGGGGCGCGAGCGCGAGGACGGCGGCCGCGATCCAAAGCATGGTTCGAGTCATGTCACCGTTCTCCAATAGCGGCTACTTCTTGTCCTTGTCGGAGTCGCCGTGGAATTCCTTCGGCGCCTTCTCGATCTTGGCCTTGGCTTCGCGGACGAGCGAGATGATTTCCTGGAGGTTCGCCCAGTGGTCGAGGTGGCGCCGCGCCTTGTCGATGGCGTCGAGCACCTCGAGCTGGAGGGCCTGGATCCGGCCGAAGAGCGGGAGCCGCGCGGCCTTTCCTTCGCGCGCGGCGGAGACGAGGAGCGTGCCCGCGAGCGGCGACGCCTCGTTGCCCGCGTTTTCCCCGGGGGCGGGCGCCACGGCGCGCAGCGCCGCAACGGCCCCGTCGAGGGCCGCCGCGGAGCGCTCGTCGAAGACGCCGTTCCACAGGCCGCGCTGGCGCACGCGGTCGATGTCCCGCGACGCGCCGGAGAGTTTCTCCGTGATCGCCTGCTGGACGAACGAGAGGCCGCGCACCTCGCCCTGCTGCTCGGGGCCGAGCTTGTCCACCGCGCTGAACTTCTTCTCGGTGGCGCCCGCGCGGTCGTAGGCGGTCCGCTGCGCCGTGTACTGCGTCTGGAGGCCCGACTTGATCTTCTCGATGGCGGACTGGAGCTCCTTCTCCAGGGCCGTGACGGAAACGACCGCGAACCGGTAGCCGCGCGAGGTCGTGACGTTGCCCTCGGGCGTCCGGTAGTCGCGGGCCGTGAACCGGATCTCGACGAATTCCCCCTCCTTCACGCCGAGGGTCGCGACGTCGAGGAGGTACGACGACTTGACCTTCCTCTCGCGCCGGTCGTAATCGCGGGGGCGGTTCTGGTCGGCGCCGAACGGCGTGGCGGCCCACTCCGTGGTGCGGGGGCCGGTGACGCGGGCTTCCATCCCGACCGCCGCGACGCCGTAATCGTCCGTGGTGGTGATCTCGATCGGCCGCTTGCAGACTTCCGTGATGTTCTCGTCGCCGGCGGGTTCGAAGACCTGGATGACGGGCTTCTGGTCGAGGAGCCCGCGGACCGTGTACTTGAACGTCTCGCGATTCTCGAGCGTGTTCTTCGCGACGAGGCGGACTTCGTAGTCGACGGCGGCTTCCTCGATCGCGAACTCGCCGCTGATCTTCCGGCGCACGCCCTGGGCGTCGGCCGCGATCGGCATGTCGGCCGACTTCTCCCGGCCCTTGGGCCCGACGATGAGCTTGGCGCCGGTC
>DASTON010000227.1:0-12323 GCA_035762525.1 Planctomycetota bacterium
CCGCGGACGTCATTGCGAAGATCCGCGACCCCTTCCCGATCAGCCGCCGCGCGACGAGATCCTGCGTCCAGTACACGAGGCTGTGCGCCATCACGTCGAGCGTCATCTCGAGCTGCGACTTCGTGATCCGATCCTCCTCCTTGGCCGCCAGGAAGGGCTTGAGGGCCCCGAACGCGAGCGAGTGCAGCACGATCCGGATCGGCTTGCCCGCGAGCAGCGGGCCCAGCTGGTCGAGGATCTCCTTCCGCTTCGCCTCGTCCGCCGCGTTGGCGTTGAAGAACTCCGCGCGCCCGCCGGCCTTGCGGATCGCGCCCACGATCTCGTCGACGTGCGGCAGCGTGTTCTTCCGGTCGAGGTGCACGCCGGCGATGTTCATGCCGCGCCGGCCCAGCTCCAGCGCCGTCGCTTCGCCGAAGCCGCTCGACGCGCCGAGGACCAGCGCCCACTCCCCCTTGAGCATCGAACCTCCGATTGTGGATTGTGGATTGTAGACCGTGGATGAGGAACTCAGGAAGCCCTCACTTGCGGAGGAAGTTCCTGAGCAATTCCAGGCCCGCGGGCGTTCGGTAGCTCTCCGGGTGGAACTGGACGCCCTCGATCGGCTGAGTCCGGTGGCGCAAACCCATCACTTCGCCGGATTCCGTCCTCGCCGTCGCCTCGAGCTCCGGGGGCAGGGTCGTCTCGTCGACCACGAGCGAATGGTATCGCATCGCGGCCATCGGGCTCTCGAGCCCCGCGAAGACGCCCCTCCCGTCGTGGGTCACGGGGCTCGTCTTGCCGTGGAAAGGGCGGCCCCGGACGACGCGCGCGCCAAATGCATCTGCTATGCACTGATGGCCCAGGCAGACGCCCAGGATGGGGATTTCGCCCGCAAACCGCCGGATCAGGGCGGCCGAGCCCGCGGCCTCCCGCGGCGACTTGGGCCCCGGGGAGAGGACGATCCGTCCCGGGGCCTTCCGGGCGGCCGTTTCGGGGTCGATCCGGTCGTGCCGAACCACCTCTACGGATCCGCCCAAAGTCTCGAAGGCCTGGACCAGGTTCCACGTGAAGGAGTCGTAGTGATCCACGAGCAAGATCATGCGTGGGCGGAGTTTAGCCGCTGTTCTTGATTTATAAAAGGTTTGACTCCCCGTCCGGGCGGCATATAATTCATGCAGTTCCCGCGCTACCGAGGGTCGGTCTGCAGAGAGAGGGGTGGGCAAGGCGGCCGCGCCGACGCCCCCGGACCCCCTGTTTCCCGCGCAGGACGCCGCGCCGGGGAGGAATCATGCGACGTTTCGCGGTTCTTCTGGCCGTATCGCTTTCGGCAGGCCTCGCGTCGGCCCAGGACCCGGCGGCCGACGACCGCACCCCCATCCCCGCCACCATCGAGAGCTGGTACGTCATCACCCAGAACAAGGAGCAGATCGGCTGGTTCCACGAGCGCATCAATACGACGACGATGCGGAACTACCGGTACGACTACACCGTCGAGTCGGACTACCAGTACGAAATCACCTCCGCGGCCGGCGAGTTGAGCGTCTTCCAGATCAGCGAAACGCTCAAGGCGCAGCTCGAAGAGGACTTCGACATCCACGACCTGGACTACCGGCAGATCACGTCCGGCGCGCAGCTGGACATCAAGCTCAAGACCTACCCCGAGTCGGAAGAGCGGGTGGCGACGTTCGAGCTGAGGACCGATCCCCCGGTGACCCGCGAATACAAGTTCCTGACGTCCGACACGATCCACCTGTACCTCAACCCGATGATCTACCGGCTGCGGCAGACGGGATCGCTCGCCCAGCCGACGCGCCTGCGCGAGCGGGCGCTCCACTCCACCCCCGAAGACCCGATCTCCGTGAGCTACACCGCGGGCGCCCTGGCCACCAAGGAGTTCCTCGGAAAGCAGGTCAAGGTCTCGGAGGTCCGGATCGAAGGCTGGGACCGCGGCGCGCTCATCCCCTTCTCCCACATCTGGGTGGACAAGTACGGGCGCATCGTCGAAGCGGAGACCGCGGACCGGATGATCGTCATGACGATGGTGAAGGACAAGGAAGCCGCCCAGGGCAAGCGGAAGGGCATCATCATCGGGGGAAGAAAGGATCCCTTCTCCAAGGGCGACGCCCTCGAGCGGATCGTCACCGGCCCCCGGCCGGATCGACCGGGGGGGCAGACCGGGCCGCGCCAGATCGACAAGAAAATCCCTCCCGACAAGTTCGACGCCACGCTCGCCGAATCGCGCGCCCTGGTCACCAAGCTCCAGGACGAGATCGCCCGGGGCCTGATCGAGGAGGCCCGGGGCACCTACTTGCAGATCCTGGCGAACTACAAGGGCCTCTATCCGCTCGCGGAAGCGGACCACGTGAAGCGCACCGAGGTGGAAAAGCTGAAGGAAGACGCCGAGAAGCACTATGGCGGCGTCAAGCGGCTGATGCAGCAGATCGTCGCCAAGGTGGACCGGATCAACGACCTCTACCAGAACGAGAACCTCGAGGCCATCGATCGCGAGATCGTCGAGCTCGAGGCGATGCGGAACGCGCCCGAGTTCTTCCGCAGCGAGGACGGGATCCAGGAACTCGACAAGGGCCTCCGCGCCGCCAAGGAAAAGCGCCAGCAGACGGTCCATCGTCGGGAGCTGGGGACCAAGACGCTCGTCCTGACCGGCACGATGACCGCCACGGAAGTCGTGCAGGAAGTGGTCAAGCTCGACCTGATGGTCGCCGGCGCGCGCATCGCGGTGTCGCAGCCGGTCTCCGTCCGCCGCGTCGTGACGTGGGCCGTCATCAACGACGACGCCTACCGCGAGGGCGAGACCATCCAGCGCGAGGGCGTGAAGGTCCAGAAGATTCTCAGGCATGCGGTCGAAGTGGAATACAAGAATGAAGTGCGGCAGGTCGTCCTGAGGAAGAGTTGAGTCCCGTACGCTAGAGGAGGCGGTATGAAGGGGGTCCTTTGCCTGTCCTACCTGGCCGTCGCGCTCCTGCTCGCCTCCGTGACGACGGCGGCGCAGGAAACGCCGCCTCCGCCTCCTCCTCCGCCCCAGGAAGATCCGCCCAAGCAGGAACGCAAGCCCATGACGCCCGAGGAGGCGGCGCGCGAATCGCTTGAGCGCAACCTGCGCGCGGCCCTCCAGGGCCTCGACGTCCGCGTCACGATGGACTTCCGCAACGCGCGGGTCGAGGAGATCGTCGAGGAGTTCCGCCGCCAGGTCCGGACCATCAACTTCGTCGTCGACCTCAAGAACGTCCCCGAGGAGTTCCGGATCGACGAGTTCGTCGTCCGCAACGAGCCGTGGCGGACCGCCCTCAGGGTGTTCGCCGAAAAGGCGGAGCTCACCCTCCGGGACGAGTCGGCCACGCTCATCACCATCGGCCGCCCGCCGCGCGTCACGTTCAACTTCCAGCGCGCGGACATCAAGACCGTCATCGACCTCATCGGCCGGCTCTCCAACGCGAGCATCATCATGAACTCGTCCCCGACCGGCGGCGTCGCCGGCACGGTGACGATGAGCGTCAACAACCTGCCGTGGTTCGACGTCCTGCAGGCCGTCTGCAAGACGTTCAACTACACGACGGTCAAGGACGACTCCGGGATCATCCGCATCGTCACGGTCGACGAGCTGAACCGCCAGATGGAGCACAAGTTCTTCCCCCTGAAGTTCATCTCGGGACCGCCGGTCTACGTCGCCAACATGGACGAGGGGAAGTACCACAAGGGCAAGCTTCCGCCGCCGCCCAAGTCGGTCGAGGACATCCCGAAGCAGTTCATGCTGCTGCGGATCCTGGAGAGCATGCTCACCCGCAGCGTCGACGGCCGCACGGTCCTGGGCTCGATCCAGTACGACCACGACACGAACACGATCGCGGTGACGGACACCGCGGTCGCCCTCGCGGAAATCGAGCGGACGATCAAGGCGCTCGACGTCCAGCCCGCGCAGGTGATCGTCGACCTCAAGTACGTCAGCACGGTCAACGACGACCTCCTGACGTTCGGGATGAACTACACGTTCGGAGGCGAGGACGGCCTGACGTTCACGTCCACCGCCCTCCCGCCCATCCGGGTCGATCCCACGACCCCCACGGCGGGCTCGGTCTCCGAGAGCCCCTTCTCGCAGGGCGGGCTGGGCAAGCTGACGCGCCTCCCCTTCGGCCTGGGCCGCGAGCCGATCACGACGGACACGCTCTTCTTCACCCGCTTCGACATGCTCGCGACGTTCCGCGCGTTCAAGCGCGACCGCTATTCGAAGCTGATGCAGATGCCCTTCGTCTCGCTCAAAGACAACACGGCGTCGACGATTTTCGTCGGCGAAGAGGTGCCGTACGCGGAATCGAAGATCGAGCAGACCGCAAACGGCGGCCTCGCCCTGACGATCGGGGAAGGGTCGCGGTCGCCGGTCAAGGTCGGCTTCCAGCTCATGGTCATCGCCAAGGTGAAAAAGGAATCGAACCAGGTCGAGCTGACGATCATCCCGCAGAACGAATTCCTGTCGGGCACGAGCGCCGCGGTGGGGCTCGTCCCGGGCTTCGAGCGGTTCACGATTTCGGGCGCCGGCACCACGGGTGGGGCCCTGTCAATCGACCTCCCGCGCATCTCGAACACGACGCTGATGACGACCTTGCTCATCGAGAACGGCCGCACCGCGATCCTGGGCGGCCTGAAGACCGAGCGGACGAGCTACGAGGACAAGAAGGTGCCGTTCCTCGGCGACCTCCCGCTCATCGACTTCCTCTTCAAGCAGCGCAACGATTCGATCCGGAAAGAGACCCTGCTGATCTTCGTGACCCCGACGATCATCCAGCCGTCGGGCGTCAACGCGGACAACCTGCGGGCCGAGCTCGAGGCGAGCCGCGAGCGGGAGCGCGAGGAGATCGAGAATCTCCGCCGCAAGGCCGCCGCCGAGGAGCTCAAGCGCGGCGACGAGATGCGCATGCAGGGCGCGACGCGGGACGTCGAGAATCTGAAGAAGGGCGGGAAGTAGCGGAACGCCGGCGGTACCGACGTTCGCCACTGGCCCTGAAGGTAAGCGCGGGGCGCGCATCCTTCAGGGCGAGTCCCGGGCTCTCTAGAAATATTGCGGCCCGGAAGGGGCGGAAGCGCCCCCTTCCGGGGTCCTGCTGTCGCTTCCGCCCGGTCCTTCCCTTCTCAGGTGCCTGTTTCCAGTTGCCTGTGGCCGGTTATTCGTCCGCGGCCGGCCGGCAACGGGTGACAGGCAACGGGAAACCGTCATGAACATCTTTCCGTATCGCCTTCGCTTCTCGAAGACGGGGAAGCTCCGTTTCCTGTCCCATCACGACCTCATGCGCCTGTTCGAGCGCGCGATGCGGCGCAGCGGCCTGCCGCTCCGGATGACCGAAGGCTACAACCCCCATCCGATCCTGAGCTTTCCCACGGCGCTGGGGCTGGGGATCGAATCGCTGGATGAAGTCCTCGAGTTCGAGCTCTCCGCCTGGAACGCTCCAGCCAAGATCGAGGCCCAGCTCGGGGCCCAGCTCCCGGAGGGCATCAAGCTCATCAAGGTGGAGGCGTTCGCCCGCAAGGACCGCTCGGCCGTCGAGTTCGTCGAGTACGAGGCGCGATTCCCCGGCGAGACGGATCCGGCGGCGGGGGCCAAGGCGTTCCTCGCCAAGCCGGAGATGTGGATCGAGCGGAAATCCGACAAGGGGAGCAAGAAGGTCGAGCTCCGGCGGTACGTCATCGCGATCGTGACCGAGCCCGGGCGGGCGCTCATGCGGATCCGCATCACGGACCAGGGCACCGCCAAGCCCGAGGAGGTGCTGCGGGCGATCGGCGTCGAGCCCGGGCCCTCCGTGAGAATCCGCAAGACGTACACGGAAGTGGGTATTCGCTGATGAGGGAAGTCCTGAGTCCATGGTCCAAGGCCCGTCCTGAGTCCGAGGTCCAAGGTCGGGGACTTCGGACGACGGCTTCCGGACGGACCTTGGACACAGGACGCAGGACTCCGCGTCATGATTGAACCCGTGGCTCCGCCGGCGCGGACGTCGATGCTCGTCAACGCTCTTGAAAAAGAGGAGACGCGGATCGCGATCCTCGTGGATGGCCGGCTCGAGGACTACCACGTCGAACGCTCGTCGCGCGAGACGCTCGTCGGGAACATCTACAAGGGCCGGGTCGAGAACGTGCACGCGAGCCTGCAGGCCGCGTTCGTCGGGATCGGCCTGGGCCGGAACTCGTTCCTCCACGTCTCGGAAGTCCACGGGCCGGGGGAGTCGGGGCGCTCGCGCCGTCCGAACCGGGGTCCGCGCCCCAAGCGGCTGATCCAGGACCTGCTCCAGCCGAACCAGGAAGTCCTCGTCCAGGTCATCCGCGACGAGTTCGGCGAGAAGGGGCCGTCCGTGACGATGGAACTCGGGCTGCCGGGGCGGTTCCTGGTCCTGACGCCGCTCAGCCCGGCCGTCGGCGTCTCGAAGAAGATCGAGGAGCCGAAGCAGCGGACGAGCCTGCGCGGGATGATGCGCGAGATCGCGGGCGACCGCCAGGACGGCGTCGGATTCATCATCCGCACCGCGGGGGCGGAGACCGATCCGCAGGATCTCAAGGCCGACTACGAGTACCTGCGCCGCGTGTGGGACGCGGTCCAGGCCAAGGCGAAGGAGGCCCGTCCGCCGGCGCTCCTCTACGAGGAGAGCGACATCGACCTGCGCTCCGTGCGCGACTTCTTCACGCCGGCGATGGACGAGGTGGTCGTGGACTCGCAGCCGGTGTACGACCGCCTGGTGTCGTTCTTCGACGGGGTGATGCCGCGGTACCGCGACCGGCTCAAGCTCTACGAGGGCACGACGCCGCTCTTCCACCGGCACGGGATCGAGACCCAGGTCGAGCAGCTCAACCAGAAGCAGGTGCCGCTGCCGTCGGGCGGGTCGCTCGTCATCGAGCAGACCGAGGCGCTGACGGCGATCGACGTGAACTCCGGCCGCCTCGTGCGCGAGGCGAGCCCCGAGGACCTCGCGGTGCGGACCAACCTCGAGGCGGCGCGGGAGGTGATGCGCCAGCTCCGCCTGCGCGACGTCGGCGGCGTGATCGTGATCGACTTCATCGACATGAAGCAGGAGCGCAACCGGCGGCGGATCGAGAGCGAGCTGCGCGACGAGTCCCGCAAGGACCGGGCGCAGACGGTGATCCTCCCGATGAGCGCCTTCTGCTTGGCGCAGATCGCGCGGCAGAAGATCCGCCCGAGCGTGGCGTCGGTGGCGCACGATCCGTGCCCCGCGTGCGGCGGGACGGGGCTCGTGAAGAGCATCGAGTCGATCGGCCTGGAGGTGATGCGCGCGCTCAAGAGCACGCTGGACCGGGAGGACATCGCGACGGTCGAGGTCCGGGTGGGGCCGGAGGTCTTCAACCTGTTGGAGAGCCGGAAAGTCGAGATCCAGGAGATGGAGCAGAAGTACAACAAGCGGATCCGGCCGGCGAGAGTCCGGGACCAGCCCAATCACCGGGTCGAATTCACCTGCTATAGCCAAGCCGGGGATAAGGTGGTCGACATCGTCCGATGAAGACGATTGACGATTGATGATTGACGATTGCAGAAGTGGCCGGCGGGTCACTTCGCGTCAAGCGTCATCTCGTTCTGTCCGATCTTGAAGCGGAGAAGCGTGCCGTCGGCGCCGATCCAGTAGGTATTTTCGATCGACGCGTCCACGCTTTCCCCGCCCCGGATCGCCTTGCCCTTCCACTTCTGCTCCCACTTGAAGGCTTCGACTTTTTTCCCGCCGATCTCGATCGTCTCTTTGGCGACGCACTTGAAGTCGTGGTTCAGTTCATCGCTCGGCGATTCGAGAACGAATACGTCCGCCTTGAACGCCGAACCCACCTCCTGCTTTTTCATGCCCACGATGCGGAGTACGGATAGCTCGCCTTGGACGTTGCGGATGTTCCGGATGAGCCATTGAGATTGATCGACCGTGAGGTAGGCGTCTCCGTCGCGAATCGATGCCGTGATTTCAATCTTGCCGGCTGTGCGCTCGGCGAAGATCAGGTTGAGGCCGTCCAATGCGGCGGTTTCCTTGACATTGATTTCGACCGCCGCGTGCCCGACGTCGAACTCGACCGTGTCCTCGAGGACCGCCACTTTCCGGTCGCCGTCTTTCTCGATCCGGGTCTTTAGGGTCATGGCTCCGACGGCCTTGCCCTTCTCGGTGATGCGGTACGTCCGCTCTCCGAACTTCTTGAGGGCGGCTTCGAACTTATCGGCCTCGGTTTGGGCCGGCGCCGCTTGAAGGAGAATAAGGGCGGCCAAGAGAGCGGTCATTTGGACTCCAGAACGTATTCGACGCCGCCGCCCCCCACGTACTTGAGCAGGTGGCCCGCCGAGCTGACCCAGTAGGTGTTCTTCACGTGCCCGCCCGGTTTGCCGGCCTGGCCCCTTTCCTGCCACCGGATGGCTTCCACCTTGCGGTCCCCGATCTCGATATCGACTTTGCCCTCGCACTTGAGCTCGCGGCTCTCCAGCTCGCCGGTGAACTGGCTCAGGACGTCGATCGCAATAAACGTGCCCTTCTCCTGCACCGCGGAGCACACCAGCCGGAGCACCGCCTGTTCCCCGACGGTCTTCTCGGGAATCTCCAGCTCCTTTCTCTTTTCGTCGTCGAAGCGGACGGCCGCCTTGGATCCGGTGACGGTGATCAGGTCGAGGGCTTTCCTGCCGTCGGAGTCCGTCACGCGGCGGGATGAAATCAGGCGCACCCCTTCCACCGAGGCTTTCTCGGTGACGGTCACCTTCACGGTTCCGCCCGCGGAGGTCTCGAGCCGGATGTCCTCGAACACGACGATGCGCCTGCCATCCTCCGTTTCGAGCTTGGACTTCATCGTCAGCTTCCCGGCTTTTCGGCCGGACACGTACATCGCATAAGTGCGGTTGCCGAACTTCTTGAGCTGGGCCTCGAGCTTCTCCGTCTCGGTTTGGGCGGGGGGCGCCTGGAGGAGGAGGAGCGAGGCGATGAGTGTGGCCACGGGGTCCCTCATTTCGAGTCAAGGACCATTTCCATCGATCCGGTCGTGAACTTCAGAAGGGCGCCGTCCGCCCCGACCCAATAGGCGTTGTCGAACTTGTACGGAATCTCCTCTCCGCTCAGGATCGACTTGCCTTCGCGCTTGTCCACCCACTTGAAGGCCGCCACTTTCTTGCCCCCGACGTCGATCGTCTCAGCCGCCCCGCACTTGACCTCCTGCTTTCGCTGGAAGTCGACGGGATCCAGCACGAGGAGGTCCGCTTGCACGGCCGATCCGACCTTCTGCTCGGCCATGCAGATGAGCCGGATGAGCGCGCGCTCGCCGCACGCCTTCTCGGCCTTGGGGATGGTCAGGTTCCCTTGCGCGGACACGACTTGGGCTTCACCTTCCTCGATGGATACCCGGGGATCGTCCTCCTTGATTCCCCCGTCGACCCGCGTGGCCCACCGGAGGCGAAGCCCGATCAGCGACGCTTTCTCGGTGTAGGCCAGGGTCAGGGGAGCGTCGCCGGCCTTCTCGATCCGGTCTTCGAAGATCACGATTCTGGCCCTGCCTTCCACGTCGATCCGAGTCTTGAGCGTGCACAAGCCGACCTGGACCCCCTTCTCGAAGATGCGGTACTCCCGGTCGCCGAACTTCTTGAGCGCGGCCTCGGTCTTGCTGGCCTCGGATTGACCGGGCGCCGCCAGGAGCAGTGCGGCGGCCAGGATCACTCGCATGAATCCACTCCGGGTTCGGAGTGAGTATATCGGACCCGCCGCGAGGAGTGATGTCAGATGACCGATGACCGAGGACCTCCGGTCCGGCTGTCATCTGTAATCCGTCATCGGTCATCTTCCGGGTGAGAGGATGGCTTGAGTTGACCGACCCGGTTTGTTATAAGTGTGCCCCTTCTAGAGGACCTTGTAATGTACGCCATCATTCGCGACGGCTCCCGCCAGCTCCGGGTCGAGAAGGGCGGCACGTTCCAGTTCGACCGCAAGGCGGGCAAGGCCGGCACGATCGAGTTCACCGAGGTCCTCGTCCTGCACGACGGCGAGAAGGTGAAGGTCGGCGCGCCGCTCCTGAAGGGCGCCAAGGTCGTCGGCGAGGTGGTGAAAGAGACGCTCACCAAGAAGATCCGCGTCACCAAGTACAAGCGCCGCGAGGGCTACCACAAGACGCGCGGCCACCGCCAGAAGCACACGCTCATCAAGATCACCGATATCGTTGGATAGCCATCGGCCTTCCGCCCTCAGCCATCAGCCCCGAGTTTTTGGCGGAAAGATAACCTCTTCGGCTACCGCTCCGAGCTGAAGGCAGAAGGCCGAAAGCAGAAGGCTGAGTATGTTCCGCGATGAAGTCGTCATTCACGTCAAGGCCGGCGACGGCCACGCCGGCTGCGTCGCCATGCACCGCGAGAAGTACATCGCCCGCGGCGGCCCCATCGGCGGCGACGGCGGGAAGGGCGGTGACGTCGTCTTCCAGGCGGACGAAAACTACAACACGCTGTACCACCTGATCCACCGGCCCGTCTTCCGCGCGCCGGGAGGCGAGCCCGGCGACAGCAAGGGGTGCTCGGGGCGGGGCGGACTCAACCTCACCGTGCCGGTCCCCGTCGGGACAATTATCCGAGACGCGAAGACCGGCGCGCTCCTCAAGGATCTCGAAGCCCATCTCCAAAAGGTCGTCATCTGCAAGGGCGGGAAGGGAGGGCGCGGCAACCGCCGCTTCGCGACCCCCACCCGGCAGACCCCGCACTTCTCGGAGCCCGGCGAGCCCGGCGAGGAACGCCGCCTCAAGCTCGAATTGAAGATGATCGCCGACGTCGGTCTCGTCGGCATGCCGAACGCGGGCAAGTCGACGCTTCTTTCGCGGCTCTCGGCCGCGAGGCCGCGCGTCGCCGCCTATCCGTTCACGACGCTCATCCCGAGCCTCGGCATCATGAAGCTGGGGGACATCCATACCTGCGTTCTGGCCGACCTCCCGGGCCTGATCGAGGGCGCCCGGTCGGGGAAGGGATTGGGAGACAAATTCCTCCGCCACATCGAGCGGACGCGGATCATCCTCCACCTGGTGGATTCGGCGCCGATGGCGTTCAAGACGCCGGTCGAGGCGTACGGCATCATCCGCAAGGAGATTGCCGGCTTCAGTCCCGCGCTCGCGGAGAAGCCGGAGATCGTCCTGGCCACGAAAGTCGACGCGCTCGAAGACAAGAAAGCCCTCGCCGCCCTGAAGAAGCTCGTCAAGAAGGAGACGGGGGGCGAGGTTCTGGAAATCTCCGCCGCCGCGGGGACCGGCTTGCAAGCCCTTGCGCGCCGGATCCTTCAGGTGCTCAGCGAGCCGGCGCCGGCGACCTAACCCCTCCGCCGCGGAATATGGGCCATACTCGGGGGCCTGAAATGGTGTAAAATCAGGGCGATTCCGAGGAGAAACACCCCATGGAACTGGCCAGCATTTTCGCGGCGATGGTCAAGGAAGACGCGTCCGACCTCTTCCTGAAGGTCGGCGTCCCCCCGTCGATCCGCGTCATCGGCCGCGTCGTCTCCATGGGCGGCCCCGCGGTGACCGAAGAGAACATGATGGAGATCTTCAACCAGGTCACCGACGACTTCAACAAGAAGAAATTCAGCGACGAGGGAGAGGTCGACGTCTCGTACGAGCTCTACGGCGTGGGCCGGTTCCGCGCCAACATCTTCCGCCAGCGCGGCTACATCGGCATGGTCTTCCGCCACATCTTCGCGAAGATCCCGACGATGGAGGAGCTGAACCTCCCCGCGGACCAGCTGAAGCGGCTGGCGCTCCTCCCGCGCGGCCTGATCCTCGTGACGGGCACCGCGGGCTCGGGCAAGTCGACGACGATCGCGTCGATGCTCAACTTCATCAACTCGAACGAAGAGAAGCATATCGTCACGGTCGAGGACCCGGTCGAGTTCACGTTCACCGACGAAAAGTGCGTCATCGAACAGCGCGAGATCGGCCAGGACACCCACAACTTCGCGAAGGCGCTCAAGCACGCGGTGCGCCAGTCGCCCGATGTCATCTTCGTCGGCGAAATGCGCGACCTCGAGACCATGGAAGCTGCCGTCAACGCGGCCGAGACGGGCCACCTCGTCGTCTCCACGCTGCACTCGCAGAACGCGATGCAGACCGTCGACCGCATCATGAACATGTTCCCCGTGCACCAGCACGAGTTCCTGCGGATGCAGATGTCGCAGCTGCTCGAAGGCGTCGTCTCCCAGCGGCTCATCCCGACGAAGGACGGCTCGGCCCGCATGCCGGCGATCGAGCTCATGATCGCGACGCCGACGAGCCGCGAGCTGGTCCTCCAGGGCAAGACGCGCGAGCTGTACAAGGCCCTCAAGGAAGGCGGCTACTACGGCTGCATGACGTTCAAC
>DASTON010000228.1:0-5624 GCA_035762525.1 Planctomycetota bacterium
GCTGATTCACAATTGTTTCGGTGAACTCGGTCTTGTTACCGTTCGGGACTCGTCGTATCATTTCTGCATGACCCGGGCCCGTTCTTACTTGGGGAATCTGTTCCCGGAAGAGGACTTCGACCAGTCGGACCCCAACCTGGCCCTGCGGAAATCGGCGGACAACCGCATCGGCGCGCTCGAACAGGACGCGGAGCGCATCTGCATGGTCCTGCGCGCGCTCATCGACGCCCTCGTGCAGCGGAAGATCATCAGCCCGCAGGACCTCAAGAGCCTGATCCTCGAGATCGACAAAAGTGACGGGCTCGTCAGCGGCGGCACCACCGTCGTCCCGGTGCGCCGCCAGGCGATCGAGAAGCCGCCCAAGCTCACCCGGAACCGCTAGACGACCATGCGGTTTGCCCTCCTGGCCGTTGCCGCCCTTCTCCTCCAGGACCCCGCTCCGGCCGCGCCCTTCCTCCAGCTCAAGGAGGGCGCCGTGTGGACGTACGTGACCGGCGACAAGGAAGGGAAGATCAAGGTCACGGGCCGCGAGACCATCAACCAGGTCGAGACTTTCGTGCTGACGACCGACATGGCCGGCGACACGTCCGTGAAAGAGTTCATCGCGATCGATGCCGCCGGCATCCGCATGCTGCGCCAGGCGGCCGGGGCGAACGCGACCGATTACTCCCCTCCGATCGTGCGGCTGAAGCTCCCGCCCGCGGACAAGGACACGTGGGAATGGAAAGGGGAGATCGGCAAGGAGAAGGCGTCCATCGTCTACACGAACCAGGGCGAGGAAGAGATCACCGTCCCCGGCGGCAAGTACAAGGCCTGGAAGATCTCGGCCGAGATGGAGATCGGGGGCGTGAAACACACGGGCACGAACTGGTTCGCAGCGGGCATCGGCCTCATCCGCCAGCAATCCGAGTTCGAATCGGGCGGCAAGAAGCACAAGAGCCTGATCGAGCTGAAATCGTTCGAGCCCGGCGCATGAGCGTCCGGCCGATGGCCGCGCTCCTCCTGGTCGCCGCCTCCTGCGCCGGCCCCTCCCCGCGCGTCCGAGTCCCCACCGGAGAGCTCCAGCCGCTCGAACCCGGGCTCGAATGGACGTACGAAGCCGACGGGAAGATCCAGAGCCGGAGCGTCGTCGGAGTCGAATCGGTCGGCCGGTTTTCATGCCACGTCGTCGAGACCCGGACCGGCGACCTGGTCGAACGCAGCTGGATGCGGTGGGACAAGGAGGGGCTCAAGGTCCACCGGGTCTCGGACGGCGGGCACACCGTGGATTTCGAGGATCCGATCCTGCTCATCCACCGCCTGGCGGGCCCGGGCGCGTCGTGGACTTTCGAAGAGCGGCACGGACCGGTGGCGCTGGCGGTCGTGGCGCGCTACGAGCTCGACGAGGACATCACGATGGGGCCCCGCGTGATCCGGTGCGCGCGGATCCACCTGGTGAAGCGCGTCGCGGGCCGCGTCGTCGTCGATCAGACCAGCTGGTACGGCAAGGACATCGGCCTCGTCCGGATGTCGGTCATCGTCGCGGACGAGGAGGGCGAATCGAGGACGACGCTCCAGCTGAAGTCGTGCAACTTCCTCCCGGAGTGACTCTGCGATGTCGTGGCTCTGTAGAAACGAACCAAGGAATGAGCTTCCAGCCCCGAGCTCCCTGCTCCCAGCCGGGCTTCGAGCTTCAGGCTTCAAGGTAGCCGCTTCGAAGCTTGGAGCCTCTAGCTTCGGAGCTTGAAGCTCACACAGGGAATCTACAAAGCCCGCTGTCGTAACACGCGTCTCTCCGCCGAAGATATCCGGGGTACACTGAAGGTGGTTTCATGAAGTACGCCGTACTCACGCTGACGCTGTTCGCCGTATCGTGCGGGCGGACCCCCGGCGCCGATCCCTCGGCCGCCGCCCGGGCTTCCGCACGGCTCCACGCCGCGAAGTCCTTCCAGGTTCTCGAGCTGGTGGGGACGCGGATCGAGGAGTTCTTCGGCCGCCGCCAGCAGGGAGTCGAGGCCTTCTCCGAAGAGCTGTTCAGCCTGCGCGGCAAGTGGCGCGCGCTCTTCTGGAGTCGCGAGGACTTCGAACGCCACGTGCGCCGGCGGTTCGAGGAGCATCTCTTCCGGGCCGAGGATTTCGAGCGCGAAGTCCTGGCGCCGGTCCGGGCGGACCTCGCGTTCGCGATCGACGCCAGCGAGGCGGGGGTCGCCGCCGATTTGAACGCGTGGGCGCGCGCGTCGCGCCCCGGCGTGTCGGAACCCGATGTCCGGCCGGCTCTCAGCCGCCTGGTGACGGGCCTGGTGCTGAAAGATCTTGGATTGAATGTCGCCTCGATCGCGGGATCGGAAGTCGCGGCCCTGGCCGCCTCCGCGATCCTGACGCGCGCGGGCATCCTGGGGGCCTCGGTGGCGGCGGGCGCGGGCAGCTCGTGGATGACGCTGGGGATCGGCCTCGTCGTGGGCACGATCGCCGGGATCGTCATCGACTCCATCGTCGGAGAGGAGCTGGAGGAGACGGCGCGCGACAGCGTCCGGTTCGAGCTGGACGCCTTGAGAAGGAAGATGCTGGAATCGGAAGACGGTATCTGGCGGGCGTCGCTTCGCGCCCTCGAGACCCACGGGCGGGCCCTCGAGCGCTCGGCGGCGCGGCTGGTGGAGGGATCCGGACATGACGCGCATCCTGCTTAGCCTGGTGATCCTGGCCGTGGGCGCCGGCGAGGCCTCGGCGCAAGCCTCCGCCATGCGCAAGGCCGCGCGCGAGCTCGTCCAGTTCCTCAAGAAGCCCTTCGCGCGCGAAGTGATGGAGGAGGGGGCGGAGAACCTCGAAGGCAGGTTCGCCCGCGTGATGACGCGACATGGCGATGATGTGACCGTGGCCGCCGCCGCGAGGAGGATGGGGCCAAGGACCGCGCTCCGCATCGTCGAGCAGCATGGCTTGCCGGGCGCGAAGATCCTGGTCCGGTTCGGGGATGACGGCGCGCGCCTCCTGACGACCGACGCCGCAAGGACGATGACCGTGTTCCGGAATCTCGGCGAAGAGGGAGTCGACCTGATGCTCAAGCGGCGCGGGACCACTTCCGCCCGGTTGCCGGAACTGGCCGCCGCGATCAAAGCGTCCGGGCGGCCGAGCGAGGTGCTCGCCGTCCTCCGGAAGTACGGGGACCCGGCGTGCGATTTCATCTGGAAGAACAAGGGCGTATTGGCGGGCGGGGCGCTCCTGGCGGCGTTCCTCGCGAATCCGACGCCCTATATCAACGGCGTGACGAAGCTCGTCGACGTGCCGATGAGCCACATCGCGGCCGCGACGGACTGGACCGCGGTCTTCCTGGCCATGATCGTGATCGCGGCCGGGATCGCGTCCTTCCGGATGTTCGTCCTGCGCCGCTCGGCGCCACGGCCTTCGCAGGCTTGACAGTTCGTGCGTCTAGATCGACAAGTGGCTTGCCACTCGTAGCCCAGGCAGAATCACAAGAACAGAAAGGGGGCGGAGAGTGGACCTGAAGGGGTTCGAACCCTCGACCTCGTGAATGCCATTCACGCGCTCTCCCAGCTGAGCTACAGGCCCATGCGAGTGTTTTCGGCGGGACGGGATTCTATGCGCGCCCGGCGGTTTTTGCAACGGCGCGGACCCTTGGGAGCAATCGCGCTTACAGTGCCCTTCACGGGCTGCTTGAGTCCGCATTCCACAGACGGCGTTATCGGGGCCATCGTGGGGACCGCGATCCTGATCGCAGCCGCGGGTTTCGTCGCTTACGGCTTGGTGAAGTTCTTCGACTAGGCGAATGAAGAGTACTTAGTCCCGGAGTCGAAGTCTTAGAGAACTCACTTCCATTTCCAGGTCGCGCAGCTTCCTCTTTCCCGAAGACACTTCGCTTTCAAGGGTGTCTATCTTGCCTTCCAAGTCGGACTGTTTGGATCTGCGTCCCGACGCCTCTGATGGGAAGTCATTGAGGATCTGCGCTCTGCGCTGACGACTGATGGCTTCCGCAAGTTCTTCATAGCCATCCGCCAGCTTCTCTACTCGTCGTTCTACAGACGAGAGTTCATAGTCGGAGACATAGTCGTGATCATGATTGCCGTGAATCAAGGCAATTGCGGAAAGTACAAGCGCGACAACGGCCAGGAAGTTGAAGATATGTGTCTTGATTGCCGACTTTCTCCCGCCTTGTGGTTGGTCCACGTTTCCTCCGGTCAACAATCGGGCGAAAGGATCGCCCCCATTGGACTCTGACGCCCCATGAGCGGTCCTCGCTTGGCGCGAGGGCTTCACCGGGGCTGTCCGAGAATCGAGAATCAAGAATCGAGAATCACTCCTTGGCGAACGGCGCGTAGCCCATCTTCGACAAACGGGCGCCCATGGCCGCGTACGACGCCGCGGGCATCTCGTGCACGCCGGCCGCATCGACCCACGAGTTGTAGAACCGGAACAGCGCGCAGACCGTGATCGCATCGTAGATCGCCTCGTCCGACCATCCGGCCGCCTTGACGGCATCCACATCGGCTTGGCTCACGGCCGTCGAGTCGTGGTTCATCTTTTCGATCAGCGCGAAGAGGGCCTTCTCCATGGATGAGAGGGGGGAGGTGCGATAGTCGACGAGCACCGCGTCGACCAGGTCCCGGCGGCCGGTCAGCTCAGCCGCGACCGCGGCATGGGCGTCGATTCAGAACGGGCATCGGTTGCGCTGTGACGTGAACGCGGCGATCATTTCGCGCTGGGCGGGCGTCAGCGGCGACGGCCCCCGCATCACGCCCTGCGTGAACTGCGCGAGGAAGCGCGTGCGGTCCGGCTTGAACGCGAACATCCGGAGCAGCTGCGAAACCGGCTGCCCCCCGGCCTCGAGCCGCGCGATGATCTCCGCGTGCGGGCCCTTCGGAGCCGCGCTCTCGACGTCGCGCAGGAACATCGGGTCCATGTGCTCAATCCCGAACCTGGGCGGTCCCGTCGAAGTACGCCTTGTATTTCGGCCAGCTCCATGTCGCGAGCTTCCGGCCGACTTCGAGACCGACGATGTTGTCCGTCGGAATGTGATACCCGCCCATCGCCCGCGAAAGCGCGGCCATCTCGGCCGTCGCGCTGAACGTGGGGAGCGGAAGGCGGACTTCGCGATCGTCCTTCAGCGTGTCGTCGGGCTTGCCCTCGAAGGCCTGCATCTGGCCGACCGAGCAGCCCGTTTCGGTCAGCTCGCCCGCCCGGCGGATGGCGAGGCACTCGTACTTGTCGGATCCGGTGAACAGCTCCAGGATCTTCGCGGCCGCGCCGCTCGCGGTCGCGTGGCCCGAGGTGTAGCCGGGGAAGGGGGGCGTGACGAAGGTCGACGGCGAGTAGGGATGCCACTCCTCGGCGGGCACCATCCCGAAGCCCTTGCACGGCCCGAGATAGCCCCGGACCTTCTGGCCCTTGTACATCCACCGGATGAGCGTCCAGGGCCTTGAACTGTCGTAGAACCGCTTCGTCTCCCAGCACGAGATGAATGCGTCGAAAACGATGTTGGCGATCGAAAAGAAGAGCTTCACGTCCTGGTCGATCGAGTGATGGTCGCGGCGCGACACGTCGGCCGCGAAGCGAAGCCAGTGGCCGGACTGCCCCGTGGACCGCGGGCCGTCGCGCATGAATTCGACGACCGCCTTCTCCCGGGGCGTCAGGAT
>DASTON010000229.1:0-4080 GCA_035762525.1 Planctomycetota bacterium
GGATCCTGCGGACGCCAAGCGGGAATTCGCCCCGGGATTCGTGAAACCCGAGGGCGCCCTCTTTGCGAAAGTGAAGACCGAGAGCCGGCATGTCATCGTGGCGGGCGAGGAGGACTTCAACCGGCCGAGCTGCAAGGCGACGTTCGAGATGATGACGAAGCGCGAGGGCTTCACGCGGGCGTCGTATATCGAGATGGCCGGCCAGCCGCATGTCTGGGCGGACGCCAAGACGTTTGAAAAGGCGCTTGATGCCCTCGACGCGCCGCTGAATTCACCCAAGCCCGCCAAGTAGCCGCCGCGGAATCCCGCTGATACGTTCCCGACGGGGGTTCGACATGGATCCTCGGACCGGATCGGCGGAGGCGCGGCGGCGGCTCGTGCGCCTGCTTCAACTCGCGCACGCCGGCGAGCTCGGCGCCGCCCTCGCCTACGAAAGCCACGCCCGCACGGCGCGCACTCCGACCGAACGCGACGACATCCTGAACATTCGCGCCGAGGAGATCGATCATCGCGAGCGCGTCGGACGGCTGCTCGCGCGTCTAGGCGAGAGGCCCGATCCCGCGGTCGAGCGCTCCATGGAGCGCATCGGTCGCGCCATCGCCGCGTTCTGCCGGATCGGCGGGTGGTTCCTGCCGATGTACGGCGCGGGGCGTCTGGAGCGGCGCAACATCGTCGAGTACGAGAACGCGGCGCGAGCGGCCGCGCTTTCGGGTCACGAGGAGTTCGTCGACGACCTGCTCGACATGGCGGAAGTCGAGTGGGACCACGAGCGGTTCTTTCGCCTCAAATCCGCAAGCCACCCGATGTGGCGCTGGATGCCGCAGTGGGATCCGCCGCCGGTCAAGGGTGAGATCCGCCGTTCGTTCGCCGCCTTCGAACGGACCGCAGCGGAAGTGACCGCGCGAACCGTCTTGAATCCAGATGAAGCGGATCGCCTTGATCGCCTCGGCGCTTGCAGTGCTGGCGGGGTGCGGGGACTTTGACTCCTCAAGTCGACGCTCGCATCTCAAGGAGATAGCCGACGAACTCCGGGCGGCTTACGAGAGGTTCCACGCCCGCGACTTCGACGGCTGCATCGCCATGTGTCACCTGATCCTGGCCAATGATCCGGGGTACACGGTGGCGCAGGAGCTGGCGAACGACGCCCGAACGTTGAAGGAGAGGGAGAACGCGCTTGGAGAGCTGGTTGACATTCTCGTGGCGGCTATCGACTGCTTCGAGTCCCGCGACTTCGACGGGTGCATGGCCTACTGCAACTGGGGCCTATCTCGAGAGCCGGACAACGTCGTGGCGGAGCGATTGACCGAATACGTGGCGGCTGTGAGGGAGTGGGAGGAACATTACGAACCCCTCCGCGACAGAGTCTGCGAATGGAGAAAGTCGATAAAGGGCAAATCCACCCCCCAGTGAGGAGGCGCTGACGCTTCCGGGCCTTGCCGGAAAGGAATCACTTCGCGGATGCCGCCACGAACGCGCGGAAGAGCTTCTTCTGCTCGGGCCGGGATGAAATCCGCTCGGGATGCCACTGGACGCCGACGACGAACCGGTGCTTCTCGCTCTCGATCCCCTCGATGACGCCGTCGGTGCGCGCCGTGACGGTCAGCCCCTTGCCGAGCCTGTCGATCGCCTGGTGGTGGTAGCTATTCACTGAGGGAGCGCGGCCCACGAGTTCGCCGAGCCGCGACTTGGCCACCTCGACCGGATGTTCCTTCCCGCCCTCGTGGCCCTCGATGTGCTGGTGGAGCGAACCGCCGAGCGCGACGTTGATCTCCTGGCACCCGAGGCAGATGGCGAGGATCGGAACATCGCGCCGGAGCGCTTCGTGCGCGTACAGGAAGTCCGACTTCTCCTTGTCCGCGTGCATCAGGACCGACTTCGGATGGAGCGGCTCGGACCAGCGGACCGGATTGATGTCGGGGCCGCCGGTCAGGACCAGGCCCGAGACCCTATCGAGCCAGCCCGCCGACTCCTTCTTGTCCCGCGCGAAGGGAAGGATGAGCGGCTCGCCTCCCGCCGCGAGGACTGCGTCGACATACTGGCGGTCGAGCTTGTAGTAGGAGTCGCCGTTGTCCGAGACGAGTTTCGCCGTGAGTCCGACGACCGGCCGCTTCGGCATTCTTCTGGCTTAGAGCTTAAAGCTTAGAGCTTGAAGCTTCCTCTATCTCATTATCGGTCAGAAGCCGGTTGGACTTCTTCGCCCGCTCGAAGATCCGGTTTACGACCTCGTCGTTCACCGGCTTGCCTCGCCGCTCCAGCCAGTAGACGATGTTCGACTTTCCGCTCATCGGTCCGATCGTGATCACCTGCTCGCGCCCGAAATCGCCCGCGGGGACGCCCGAGTAGACGCGGTCTGCGAGCCATCGATCGCCCTTCTTCAGCGCCTTGATCACCGCCGCGGCGTGGACGCCCGTCGCGGTCTCGAACGCATCCTTGCCGACCACCGGATACCCGTGCGGGATCGGGACCCTCGTCGCGCGGCTCACCGCCAGGCAGTAGTCGTAGAGCTTCGTGAGGTCGTTGTCGATCCAGCCCATGAGCCTGAGATTGACCAGGAGCTGGTCCATCGGGCAGTTGCCGACGCGCTCGCCGATGCCGAGCGCCGTCCCATGGACCCGGTTCGCGCCCGCGGCGAGCGCCGCGACCGCGTTCCACACGGAGAGGCCGCGGTCGTGGTGTCCGTGGAAGTCCACCTTGACGTCGTCGATCTTCCCGTCGCGCAGCACCTTCCGGATGAACGAGATCAGGTTGAAGACGCCCGGCGGCGTCGCGGATCCGCACGTGTCGCACAGGCAGATGCGCTTCGCGCCGCACTCGATCGCCGTCAGGTAGAGGCGCTTGACGTCGTCGGGATGCGCGCGCGTCGTGTCCTCGGTCACGAACATCACGTCGAGCCCGTTCTTCGTCGCGAACGTGACCGCCTTGCGCGCGTGCTCCAGCATCTGGTCCATCGTCCAGTCCTCCGCGTAGCGGCGGATGGGCGAGGAGCCGATGAAGAGGCACGCCTCGATGGGGCGGCCGGTGGCCTGGACGATTTCGAGGATGGGGCGGACGTCGGCCTCGACGGTGCGCGCCGCGCAATTCGCGGCGATGCGGAGCTTGTCGCGCGTCATGGCGCGGGCCAGCTCGAGAGTGTCCTGCTTCACGACGCCGCCCGCGCCCGGGAGGCCGATGTCGACCGTGTCGATCCCCATCGCGTCCATGAGGTGGATGATCTTGATGCGCTCGTCGACGGTGGGCGTGGTGACGGACGGGGACTGGAGGCCGTCCCGGAGGGACTCGTCGTCGAACTCGATGCGGCGGGGCGGCTTCTGCCACCCGCCGTCCCCCGCGCCGTTCCAATCGTAGATCAGGTCGTCGTGCGCGGACATGACGTCAATCGTAGCGGGCTACTCGTCCCCGCGGTAGTTCTTGTAGACGAGCTTGTTGTCCTTATCGAAGGCGAAGATGAAGGAGTCGTCGCGCGAGGGCACGACGAACATCTTGACCCCGCCCACCTCGGCCGCCTTCTTGAAGTCGCTGATGTAGCCCGCCGTCCGGGAGTCGGCCATCGAGAGCATGTCGTCGGAGGCCGCGCTGAACCGGGCGCGGACCGACGCGTGCGTGTCCCCGAGATGGACGTGCCGGTATTCGTTCCACTCGTCCTCGTTGGACGAAGCCTTCTGGATGACGTAGATGATTCCGACGGCGGCGGCGCCCACGAGGATCAGCAGGAACAGCGATTCCTTGGTCATGGCAGGTCGGAAGGAACAGGGAATCTGGAATCTGGAATCTGGAATGAGGAATGTCGATCAGGCCCGATTCCGGATTCCCGATTCCATGCCGAGATCCACATTTCCTTCCTACTGTAACATCCGACGCGAATCGCAGTCTCAAGTTCAGCGAAACCGATTGTTTTGCGGCGGGGGTGGCCGGGGCGTATAGTGGCGCTCCCGCCGAGGGAGGTTTGGGGTATGGAAGTCGTTGAACTCGTCTACCTCGTCTGCTTTTTCGTCGGCTTCGGATTCGCCCTGCTCTCGGCGCTCATGTCGGGCGTGTTCTCGGGGGGCGCCGACGCGCACGTCGGAACCGGCCACGACATCC